>CAJXFN010000001.1 GCA_913052655.1 uncultured Flavobacteriales bacterium
ACTTACATGTTAATGGTGAGAATACTCCGAATCCTCCAATATTAGAGAACGAAGATCCTGGTACATTCTCTCTGTACTGTAATCTCACGAATGAATACGTAGATACAGTATCCCAACAGAATGTTGTCTTTGTAGTATTGTCTGGAGTTGCAGTAACATTTATTACATTATCACACTCAGGTGCTGTTGTAAATGTTCCTCCACCATGCCAGTTAACTGTAGATGCGTTACAGTACCAAATCTTAAAGTCATACTCATACTGAGTATTTGGTGTTAAGTTTAGTACTAACTTAGAAGTATTTGTAGTATTACATCCACTTCCTACTGGTACACCCATTGTCTTTGTTGAATAAGAATTAGTTCCTACTTCTCTATATCTAAATCTTACTTGGTCAACTTGACAAGTTGATGAATTCATATCATCCCAGTTAAATACAGCTCTATCGTGGATAATATTATCTACAAAGATACCTGTAATGTTTCCACAAGTAGCAGGGTATTGACATGAACCATCATCTACAGTAGCGTTAGGATCATAGTTTGTAGCTGTAGGATCTGTACAACCTGAAACTGGAGTCACACATGTTCCACAAGTTCCATAAGTATTTGTAACATCTCCTGAACCTACCGCCCATAATCTATTAGCATATGACCAGTAGTCTGTAATTGGTGTACAAGACCAGTCTCCAGATGCTGTATTAGCAGCAACTAAGTCTTCCTGAACACCATCTACAACTAACAAGTATTCCATATCAGCTGTCGGTGCTGGATTAAATGTAAATGTCCAAGTACCGTTACCGTTATCTACCGCTACTGGTCCTCCATTAGGATCCCAGTTCCACCATGGACCTGTCATCCTTACAGAACTAGCACTAGTACATACTGTTGTTGTTACATTTAACACACTAGCGTACACGCAAGAACCATCATCTAGGTTTGCATTTGCGTCATAGTTAGTAGCTGTTGGATCTGTACATCCTAAGAATATACAAGAACCATCATCTGTATTAGCCGCAGGGTAGTAGTTAGCAGCAGTTGGGTCTGTACAACCATATAAGAATGGCTCACAAGTTCCATCATCTACGTTAGCATTAGGATCGTAGTTGAATGCAGTTGAGTCAGTACATCCGTAAACTGGCAATACACAAGAACCATCATCAGTATTTGCTAATGGGTCATAGTTTAATGCAGTTGAGTCAGTACATCCGTAAATTGCACAACCAGCTCCAATTTGAACAGTAGTATAAGAACCAGCAGTAGCTCCTGATAATGAACCAAAATCAAAAGAGATTTCAGAATCATACGAACCACCACCAACAGTTACATCATAACAACCGTCAGCTAAACATAAAGTATCAGAGAATGAAGAACCAGAAGTCATACCTCCTGAAGCAACAACTAAACCGTTTGCATCAGTAATAGTATAAGTACCTCCGTTCCATCCATCACCCCATGAGTCATATCCAGTAAATACAACAACATTATCAGTACAAGGATACGTACATGAACCATCATCTACTGTAGCAGCAGGATCATAGTTAGTAGCTGTTGAATCTGTACAACCTGTTATAGCACAAGAAGCACCTATTCCCCAATCATCTGAACCAGCCGCTCCAGATGGTAATCCACCTGAACCAATTGTTCCAGAAGCATCAGAAATAGTATATGTACCTCCGTTCCATCCATCACCCCATGAGTCATACATGTTGAATGTATAACAGTCATCAGGTAAACAAGCTGATACAGAATAAGTACTGAATGAACCGTATCCAGAACCTGAAGCTACAACAGATCCACTTGAATTAGTTAAGTCCCAAGAAATTTCAGAACCATAGCTAGAAGTGTTAATTGTAATTGTAACATCATTTTCTAAACAAGGGTACACACATGAACCGTCATCAATAGTAGCTGTAGGGTCATAGTTAGTAGCTGTTGAATCAGTACAACCAGAAACAGCACAAGTTGCTCCACCAATAGAAATATTAGTGTATGTTCCAACACCTGCTCCAACTAATGAACCAAAGTCAAATGAAACTTCAGAAGTCCAAGAACCACCACCTACAGTAATGTCATAACATCCAGTTGGTAAACATAAAGTATCTGAATCATAAGATCCAGAAAGTAAACCACCTGTTGCAACAACAGCACCATTAGCATCAGTAATTGAGTAAGTACTTCCATTCCATCCGTCTCCATATGAATCATACATATTTAGAGCTACTTCATTGTCCGCACATGGATAGATACATGATCCATCATCAGTGTTTGCACAATCATCATAGTTAGATGCAGCTGTATCAGTACATCCTAAAGTAGTTCCAACTGTAAAGTCAAATGAAGCTGTTGAACCTGTAGGTAATGTACCAACTGTATAAGCAGTTCCTAAAGCATCTGCTAAAGTTACAGAACCTAATTGTCCAGTAGACCATCCGTCTCCATATGAGTCATAAACATTTAATACATAACATCCATCAGTTAAACATAAAGAATCTGATAAAGTGTTGTATCCTAATGCATAAGGACCTCCTGAAGCAACAACAGCTCCTGAAGCATCAGTTACATCCCAAGTCATTTCAGACCCGTAGTAATCTGTAACTACAGTAACATAAACAGAATTATCAGTACATGAGTATAAACATGAACCATCATCTGTGTTAGCGTTAGCATCATAGTTTACAGCTAAAGGATCAGTACATCCATAGATAGGACACGCTACAGTTGTTCCAATTTGAACATCAGTAGGACCAAATGGTGCACCACCACTAGCTAATAAAGTTCCTGTTGCATTATCATATAATTCCCAAGAAACTTCAGATTGCCATGAACCTCCATTACAAGAAACAGAGTAACATCCATCAGAAATACAGAAATATGCAGTATCCTGTGAACCAGCACCTAAAGTAGCAGTCTCGGTTCCAATTGTGAATACATTACCATTCCATCCATCACCGAATGAATCATACATTACAAGCATTAAGTCATTTGCAGTACAACCAGCACATGAACCATCATCAGCAGTAGCTGCTGGATTATAGTTTGCATATGCAGGATCTGTACATCCATAAGTAACAGACGTAATATTGATATTATCAACCCATACAAAGTCTCCATACGCACCACTACTATAATTTGAATTATATTTACAAGCAGTTTGTATTTCTACGTAAACATTTGATTGACCTCCATAAGCAGATAAATCATAAGTAAGAGTTGTTAAAGACTCCTCACCGTGCCATGACACACCATTAACATCAGAAAGAACTGTTCCGTTTACTAATACTCTCATTGTTGAATAAGCAGTACCTGATAATCCCGGCGCAGTATTTGTGAATCCAGATTGTGTCATATAGTCTAAAGTAAGTGCAACAGATCCAGAAACTCCAGATAAGTCCATACACTTAGCAGCAGACTGTACGTGTGAAGTATTTGCAAAGGCAGCAGCTTCAGTTGTATAAGCTGTCCATCCTGCAAATCCATCTCCTCCAGTCATTTGAATAGAATTAGTTCCATTCATACTAGTAGAGATAGTAGTATAAGATCCTGGATATGTAGAAGTTGCTGATGCTTGAGTAGTATCAGATACTATCCAACCATTAGAACCAAATGAATATCCAGAAGTTGTATCCCATGTTGCACTTGACCAGTCTTCAGTAAATGAAGGAACATCACAAATAGTTGTTGAACTAAATGTACAAGAACCATCATCAATTGAAGCGTTTGGATCATAGTTTGTTGCAAATGGATGAGTACAACCATCATATAAACAAGAACCATCATCTAAAGAAGCAGCAGGGTTATAGTTAACCGCAGCTGTATCAGTACATCCTGTAATAGCATCAACGAAACTAGCTAAATCAATACACATATCTGAAGTGTAAGAAGTACCAGTATTTGAAGTTATCTTAACATTTACAGATTGTCCAGCGTAAGCCGAAAGATCTACTAGTAAGTTAAACCACTCAGGACCTTGATCTCCAGAAACAGTTGTTTCTAAGTTCCAAGTAGCTCCATTGTCGTTAGAAACTAATATGTCTAGTGATCCCATAGAAGCTCCATACATATTAACCCAAGCACTAAAGAATGGATTAGTAAGTGCTGAAATATCCACACAATGAGATGTCATAGATACATCGTTTCCATAGTTACCAGAAGTTTCAACATACATATAGTATGCACCATCGTATGCGTAACCAGTTCCTAGATAGTTTGTTGAATAGTTTGGTCCAGTATTAACAGAACCAGTACCTGAAGCATCCCAAATCCAGTCTCCATAAATTGAACTTCCACCAGAGTTATCATCCGTATTGTTAGTCCAATCAGATGGGTTTAATCCAATTTGAGCTATTCCATCCTCAAAAGATGTAGAGTATGTTAAAGCGTCAAAACAAGGATATAAACAAGAACCATCATCAAATGTAGCTGTAGAATCATAGTTCTGTGCTGTTGGATCAGTACAACCCATGTTATACATACAAGAACCATCATCAGTGTTTGCTAATGAATCGTAATTGTTTGCAATAGGATCAGTACAACCAAAGATTTGTGGGAAACATAATGTTCCAGTGTAAGGAGCTCCACCAGATAGTACAATTGTACCATTGATATCAACTACTTCCCATGAAACTTCAGCTTGCCATGAACCTCCACCAACATCAACTGTATAACAGTCATCTGCTAAACAAAGTGATGCAGTTCCAGCTGAACCACCAAGTAAAGTTTGTGAAACTAACATCGCACCCGCTGAATTAGTCATAGTAAGAGTATTACCATTCCATCCATCACCGAATGAATCATACATGTTCAATGTTAAGAAATTATCAGTACAGTATGCACATGATCCATCATCAATTGTTGCTGAAGCATCGTAATTGATAGCAGTTGAATCAGTACATCCTGAAATACATACAGCTCCTCCAATTGAGATTCCGTATGATCCAGAAGATGCAGCGTTTGGTGCAGCATATCCTAGAGTATCTCCATTTGCATCAGTTGCTAATATATATCCTTGAGTTCCGTTGAAGTCAGTCCAACCATCTCCCCAAGAATCATACCAGTTAATGATGTAACATCCAGTGTTAGCACAAATTTGGTAGTTGTAAGTTGTAGATGAAGCAGCGTATCCACCAACAGGAACTCCAGCCATTGTATCACCAGTAGCCACGTTTATTAATTCCCATCCAGCTTCTGCACCGTATAAATCAGTAAATACTTCAATATTTATTTCATCATCAAAACCATAGTATGCACAGCTATAAGTACAAGAGCTATCATCCAAGTTTGCAGTTGGATCAAAGTTTGTAGCTAAAGAGTCAGTACAACCAGGGTATGTACAAGAACCATCATCAGTGTTAGCTAATGGATCAAAGTTAGATGCGTTAGGATCAGTACAACCGTTAACTACATTTGCAGCAACGAATCCACTCCACGTTGAAGTACATCCATTACAATCAGTTATAGTTACAGCAATTGGACCCATACCTAAATTTGATACATCCTGAGTTGTAGCTCCATTTGACCAAGCGTAAGTATAAGAACCTCCACTAGTATGTAATAATACAGAAGGATCATATGATGTAGTACCACCTAAATACGCAGCTCCACCAAATGCAGGTCCATTAGCACATATTTCACCAGTACTTACTGATAAATTACCATCAGTAGCATGTGTATTTACAAATGGTGCTGAAGCACCTAAAGTAAAGTAATGTGTTACAGGAGTATGAATAGCTATACCAACAACATCTCCAGGTAGTACAGCGATTGCTGACATTAAAGGAATATAAATTGGATCACCACTAATAGTAGCAGGATTTGGTATAGTTGTATTCAATGTCCATCCATTTGAACTTGTAGTATTTCCAGAAGCAGAACCACTTCTTGTCCAAACTTCTATATTACCAGCTCCAACATATACTCCTTTTTGAGTAATTCCAGTGATACCTACAGCACTTGAAGATGCAGAAATATCAAAGTAATTCGTTGTTCCAGTAGCAGCAGCGGAATAAATATATTCCGTAGTTCCATCCCATGAATCTAGTGTATCAGCAGCTCCATTGAAGCATGGTGATCCACCGTTTACAGATAAAGAAACGGCACCATCAGTATTTATTGGAGAAGTTGCATCTACAACAACAGCAGTAGCTGTAATTGCAGTAGGTTCACCAATTGTAACATTAACTGAAGCAGAACATCCATTTACAGAATCAGATACTGTACAAGTGTAAGTACCTGCAGTTAATCCAGAAACTGAACTTGAAGTTCCAACAACAGTTCCAGCAGCATCAGTCCATGAGTATACATCAGATCCATTTGAATTTACTACAGTTGCAGAAGCCATTCCATCAGCACCTCCATTACAAGAAGCGTCAAATGCATAATCCTCAGCAATACCATAATAAGTACATGGAGTTACATTAAATACATTAATATCATCAAGAACTACGTAATTTCCAAATCCTCCAGTAGAGAAACCAGGTCCATACTTACATGAAGCCTCAAACTTAATATATACCTGAGACTGACCTGCAAATGCAGATAAATCATAAGTATATGTGTTAACACCAGGATTTACAGTTGTATTGTTAAATACACCAGCTCCAGAGACAACTTCAGTTAACTGAGTTCCATTAGCAAATACTCTAAACCAAGTATAAGCTGAACCATAGTATGATTGTAAGTCAGCATCAAACGTCATATTAACGATTGAAGAAGAATTACTCATATCAATACATACTTGAGAACTTGATACGTAATTAGCGTAGTTTAGTCCAAAGGCATCAGCTTCAGTTAATGGAGTAGCACCCCAAGAAACATCACCTCCAGTATGAACTAAAGATACAGTATCAGAAATAACATTTGAAGTACTTAATACAACATCAGACTGTGTACCAGTCAATGTAGTCCACCCGTTCCCAGCTAGGTTTGCAGCTTCAAAATTATCAGAGAAATCTAATGCATTACACACTGGATATATACATAATGTACTATCATTTACATTACATGTTGCACAGTAGTTAGTTGCATTAGGATCCATACAACCAGTGTATAGACATGATCCGTCATCAATAGACGCAGCAGCATTATAATTGTCTGCAAATGGATCAGTACATCCAGTTGTTGGTGCTTCCATAAACTGTAGTAAATCTACAGCCATATCAGAAGTATAAGAAGTTCCTGTTAGAGCTTGAACTCTTACTGAAACTTGTCCTGTATAACCAGATAAAGAAACAACTGCTTGATTCCAAACATCTCCCTGGTTTCCTGAAAGTGTCCATTCATTTGTCCACGTAGCACCACCATCTGTAGAAACATCTACATTAACAGTACCCATAGTTGCTCCATACATATGATAAGCAAAAACAAATGCTGGATTAGTCCAAGTACTTAAATCAACACAATCAACAGTTATGTCAGCAGTAGAGTTACTACCAGCACCAGAAGTTTCTGTGTAGATATAATATAATCCATCAAACGCAGCAGATGGACCAGTTGAACCTGAAGTTGTTGTTCCAGTGTTTATAGTCCAATCTACAGTGTTTGTTGATGCATTTGCCCAAGCTCCTAATGAACTAGCTTCAAAACTCTCAGTAGTGTCACTAGCAATACAAGGGTAAGTACAAGAACCATCATCAACCGTAGCTAATGGATCATAATTTGACGCATTTACGTCAGTACATCCGAATACTGCAGGTAAACAAAAAGCAGGAGAAGCTCCAGTGTAAGGAGAACCTCCGGAAGCTAATATGTTTCCAGTAGCATCGTCAGTTAGTGTCCAAGATACTTCACTAGCAAAAGATCCACCACCACAAGTGATTGAATAACAATCATCTGGAAGTGTACCATAATCATATCCTAGTGAACCTGTTGCTAAAGTTGAAGTCATTACAGCGATACCAGCAGAATTTGTTAATACAAAAGTATTTCCATTCCACCCATCACCCCATGAGTCAACCATTGTTAATGTTACAGAAGTAGATGAAGCATATGTACAACTTCCGTCATCAACAATTGCATTAGCGTCGTAGTTAGTAGCGTTAGGATCAGTACATCCTAAAGGCCCCCAACAAACAACATCTGTACCATAAGAGCCACCTGTTAGACCTCCAGTAGCATAGATCTGCCCTGAAGCAGAATCTGTAATACTGTAAGTTCCTCCATTCCAACCATCACCATATGAATCATACATATTCATATTGTAACAACCGTCAGGCGCTGTAATAGTCGTAACAGATGTAGCATAGTTACCGTAACCACTTCCAGAGGCTAAAATTGCTCCAGAACCATCAGTAAGATCCCAAGAAACTTCAGACCCCCAATTAGCGGTGTTTACAGTGATGTTTACAGTAGTAGCAAAAGCGGTGGACACCGTAAAAGCTAATGCTGTAACTACAGAAAACATCAATTTACTAAATTTGTTTTTCATAATACAAGTTATTAGTTAATAAATAAGGTTAATTATATATAAAAAAACCCTTACGCTGGGACGTATGGGCCTATTTATCGATATTGTATACGGAGCTGAGGAACACGTGTGACACGTATTCGATTCAGTTTTCCATACCTGATAATTGTAAAAATTTACCATATAAACTCTTTATTTGCAAAAAAATCAGACTTCAAATTTAAGAAAAATATTCCATTAAAAATCGAAAAATCGAAAAAAAATGGACTTTATTAACATTTAAATATTGAAAACTCTGAAACTACCCCTTTCTTTCATGAATTTTAACGAAAAGGTAAATATAAAGTTACATTAAATAGAAAAAGTTCTTATTGAACAATAATCTTTTCATGATATTGATCCAATTCGGATTTAAATACTACTGTATAAATTCCTTTTGAATAATTTGATAGATCAACGTTATATACAAACTGATCGTGATGCAAATCTATTTCTAAAACTAATTCTCCTAGCAAATTATATATATTTAGCGAACTGTTTTCACTTAATTGATCATCAATTGATATTGTAAATTTACCTCTAGATGGATTAGGAAACAAGTCAAATATTTTATTGATATTATTATTTGATTCCCTAATGTTGGAAGGTGTTGAGAAAAACACAGGCCCATCCCAAGCTGGTGAGCGATACGCTCCTCCCGTAGAATTACACCACGTTCTGTAAATTAATCGATAAGAAGTATTTGGAACTAAACCGTTCTTTTGCTTACATAACAAAGGAGAAAACACTCCAGAACCACCAATATTATAATAAGTAGAACCTACAGAATCAATCCTATACTTAAAACGAACAAAAGAATAGCTATATACAGAATCCCAACAAACCTCAACTTTAGTAGATGAAAGTGAATTTACAGACACATTAATCATATTAACACAAGAATCTTTAGTGGAGAATGTATCTAAAGCATGCCAATTAACAACACCTGAGTTACAGTACCATATCTTAAATTCATATTCGTAAAGAGTAGATGGAGTAAGATTTAAAACTGTTTTACTAATATTAGATGTATTACATCCACTACCAACTGGAACTCCCATAGTTTTAGTTTGCCATGAGGAACTTCCTAAAGATCTATATCGAATTCTTATTTGATCTACTTGACAATTAGAATTATTCATATTGTTCCAATTAAAGGTTGCTCGATCATGTATAATATTACTTACATAGATCCCTGTCACTTCTCCACAGTTTATTGGATACTGACAAGATCCATCATCAATACAAGCAGAAGGATTATAGTTTAAAGCAGTAGAATCTATACATCCTACCACCCCAAAACAACTCCCGTCATCCATGTTAGCTAGGGGATTGTAGTTACATGAAACTGGATCTGTACATCCGTAAATGTAATACAAACAAGAACTATCATCCGAATTTGCAGCTGCATAGTAATTTAACGCTAATGAATCTGTACATCCATAAATATAAGGCTGACAACTACCATCATCTGTGTTAGCAAGTGAATCAAAATTATAAGCTGTTGAATCAGTACAACCTAACAGAGGATAAATACAGCTTCCATCATCTATCAATACTGTTGGATCATAATTTATTGCGTTAGAATCTGTACATCCATAAATTGAATAGATACAACTTCCATCATCTACATTCGCTCCTAAATAATAATTAAGAGCTAGAGGATCTGTACATCCGTACATAATAGAAACACAACTTAAATCTGGACAAGTCGCACTACTATCATAATTAAATGCAGTGCTATCCATACACCCATAAACACAATAAAGGCAACTTCCATCGTCTGTATTTGCATTTGGATCAAAATTTATTGCAACAGAATCTGTACAGCCATAAATGTTTGGTAAGATCATAGAAATATTAATATCATCCAAATCAATTCTCCACATATTAGCAGGACTAATTGCATGCCAACCTATGTAATAAATTCCATCAGAAGGAACACTAAAACTAACAAATGTAGAATCGTAAGAAATATTAATAATATTATTCATCTGTAATAGAACATTTGTAAGAGAAGAAGCTTGTTGACTGGTTCCAATACAAACATTCATTTGCTCAGGATAGGCTGCAGAAGCAACTCTATATTTAAATCCTAAAGTATATGTTTTATTAGATTCTAACTCAAAACATTGAGAAATCAACCAATCATCTGCTGAAGTTGTTCCGTTAAAATTATAATTATAAAACACACCATAAGACTGATTAAAACCTGTGTATTGATTAATATTCCATGTATAAGAATCATTATTAGCATCTTCAATTTTCCATCCACTAAAATCATGAAAAGGTTCAAATCCCATTTCGTAATCTGAACTATAAAAATCGTGTAAATAGTTTGTAAATACTGATGAGGCAGTATCGTTACCAATATTTAAATCAAGTGAATGGGATGTGAATGCATTTAAGGTGTACACACCACCGCTACTGACATTAACAGTATTAGAAAAAGTATATATAATACTATCTCCAGGAGGAACGTTAGTAAACACACTATCAGTATAGACCTGACCATTCCAATCAAAAGATACTACAAAATTGGAAGCATCAATAACATTAAAATTAGTAATCATGACAACTACTTGTTCAGCAGAATCCAAAACACATGAATTAGATGGAGATATTATTGAGGATACTCCAACATCTATACTAAACTCTTCAATTTCAATAGTATCTATGGCTGTACAACCATTTACATCTATCACCTCAACAATATAAAATCCTGATTCTAATCCAAAAACATCCTGAATATTTGATGTAAATAAATTAGGACCTGACCAATTATATGAAAGTGGAAATACTCCACCATTAATAGTAATGTCTATACTACCATCAAAAGCATTTGCCATACTTTCTGGAACTACTACAGAACTAATACTCAAAGGAGAAGCGTAATCTACAACTTGAAGATTAGTTAAAGTGTCCTTACACAAATTAGAATCTGTAACTATTACAGAATAAGTACCTACTGATACATTAGTCAAATCTTGAGAATAAGAACCATCACTCCAGTCAAAACTATAAGGACCTACACCACCATTAATATTTAAATTAATATTACCATTAGAAGAAACACAATTTGCAGGAACAATATTAGCATTAGCAGACATAGAACAATTTATACTCCAACTAATATCTAATAAATAATCCGCAGAATCAGAACAAGGTAAGCATGAATATGCAGAAGGAGTTACAAGCAACCAATATGTTCCTGGAGGAATAGTCTGTTGTAAACTAAAGCTATCACACTGTGTGATAAAATCTGAATCTAATATGTTTTGTGTGCCACATCCAGAATTTCCATCTAACAAATAAATATAATAAGGCACCTCTGAAATTGAATGTAAAGTTAAATCACTACTATCCGATAAAATAATTTCGTACCAATCTGTATCTCTATAATTGTTCTCCGCAAAAAATGTTCCGTGAACGACAGTATTATTTGACAATGGAGTATAATTAGACACAGGTGGATCAATAGTATAATTTACATACGCATTACCATCAGGACCTCCACTAGTAGTTATAGAATAAGTACCTGCAACATAAGGAGTTGGTATTACATAAGACCCTATAAAGTCATCCGCACCTAACAAACTAAATGTTCCGTCATCATCATCATACACTCCGAAATCATAAGTATAGGTTAAACCTGTTGTAGAAGGAGTTGTAAAAATTGAATTAGACTTTAATTCTAAAGGATTTGTAATACTTGGGTTAGCAAACATAGAATAACTTAACGGTTGAGCGGGTGTCTGACCATATGAATTAGGACACCATGTATCTAAGTAATAATCTGTGTAGTGATAGAATACATTATTTTCTTGCATGTAGATATAAAAATCAGGAGAAAAATCTGGACCTATATTTACATATCCATTAATCGGCCATCCTACATAAGTTATACTCGCTCCAAAAGACCAAGGATCCTCAATTCCAGTTATAGTAAAATTGGAAAGTTTAAAATTATCATCACAACCGTTATTTACATCAGAACCACATGACTCTCCTTCAGAAATTGCATTACTGGGAATACTAATCTGACACATAGGATTACAACTTCCTATTCCACAATGTTCCTGTGCAAAAGTAAAACTACTACCATTTGCTACATTTACTCCATTATAATCAACATTATAAGATCCATTTCCCCAGCCACAACAAATTCCATCTCCATAGGAATCTAATATTGTAAAAGTATAACAGTTTGTATCTGGAACACATAAAGACCAAGTTAAAATAGAATTAGCATCAGAACTTGTTAAAGGTACATTTGTCCATCCTCCCCCATATTGATCCATTAAAAACCAAGAGGTTTCTGTTGGATAATCATCTGTATTAATTGTTATAATAATTTCAGTCTCTCCAATAGCACAATTAGAAGATGAACAGGAACCAATTGATGAAGTAGTTTCTGAGCTTAGAAATGAACCTCCAGAAGCTATTTGCGAACCTCCGTAATTAACAAAATAAGATCCACTTCCCCAACCACAACAAATTCCATCTCCATAGGTGTCTAATATTGTAAAAGTATAACAATTTGTATCTGGAACACAGATACTCCAAGTATATGTAGTATTAGATTGAGTCAAATCTCCAGGACTTATAAACCAACCTCCTCCATTTTGATCTACTAATTGCCATGATGTTTCCAAAGGATAATTATCTGTAGTTATACTTATAAAGAACTCTTGTTCGTTTGCAGCACAACTAGATGGAGGCAACTGACAACCACCTATATTGTAGGTGGTTTCAGAACTTTGAAATGAACCTCCAGTAGCTACAGTAATTCCATCTACTAATACAGAATAAGATCCATTACCATAACCACAACAAATTCCATCACCCCAAGTATCACTTATTGTGAATACATAACAGTTAGTATCTGGAACACAGTAAGTATAAGTATATGTAGTATTCGATTGTGTTAAACCTCCAGGATTAATAAACCAACCTCCTCCATTTTGATCTGTTAGACTCCAAGAAGTTTCTGATGGATAATTATCTGTAGTAATAACTACAGATATCTCTACTTCATTTGAAGCACATTGAGAAAGTGCTTGAAAAGAAATAAAAAACAATGAAATAAAGGCAATAATCTTATTCCTCATCCCTTTTTTTATTAATGTTATATTTTGATTTCTTCAGCTTCTTTTCTTTGAGTGGCTTCTTTTTTTCAATCAACTTATTATTAGATGAATGGGAGATTATAGATACAGGAATCGCCTTCACCTTTTTTGAAACTGGAGTAACTTTTATCCCATATACAATTTGGTTTTTTGCTCTTTTCTCTAATATTTTAGTTGATTGAGACAACACATTTTTCGATAGAAAGAGAAACAAGACAATTAATAATATCGTATATGTTTTATTCATAAATCTTAATTTTTAATTTAAGAAGACAAATATAATAATTTCAATTACAAATAACAAATTACTTAGAGATCACGATATTAGTAAAGAAGTAAGTATTTTATTATATTTGCCAATTATAGATAAAAAACAAGTCGAATAATATGAAAAAATCTTTACTTTCTTTAATAATTATATTTAGTGGAATTTTAAGCTTTGCTCAACATCCTACAAACCTTATTTCTTCCAATATCACATCTAATTCAGCTGACTTAGACTGGGATGACGCTGTGTGTTCAGGTAATGTTAATTTTAAGTATAGAGTAACTGGATCTGGATCTAACTGGATTCAAACAAATAATGTAACGTCTATATACTCGTTGAGCGGTCTAAGTCCAAATACTTCATATGATTGGACAGTAAAATGTGTAGGGAATAGTGGATGGGCTAATAACGCTACTTTTATTACATCAAATAATTGTAATTTGACATCTTCTGTATCTGTTACAGACGCTTCATGTAATAATACTTTGGATGGATCTGCTACATTATCAGTAAGTAATGGATTTTCACCTTACATATTTAATTGGGACAATGGAACAACTACACAAAATTTAAACGGAGTAAGTTCAGGAACCTATGTTGTTCAAATAAGCGATAACTCGGGATGTACAACATCAGACACAGCTATAATTGGATCTATTGGAACCCAGTCAATAAATCAACAACTAACACAATTCTCACCTAATCCCATTACAGCTTACCACCAATGGTCTTATGACACTTTGAGAATAACCAATACTGGATGTGATGTTAGAATTCGTCCAGAATTTACAATTAACTGTTCTAATGGACCTATCCAACAAGGAGATATTGTATTAAAATGGCAAAACCCATTAGGATTTAATCAAAATATAAATTACAATATTGACGCTAACGGAAACGCATATGGGTTTTGGAGCTTCACTTCTGGTGATTCATCTGGAACTGACGTTACTTTCGGTCAAATTCAAGATGTAGTAATTCAAGTTAAGTTTGTTAATCCTGCTCAATTTGGTACTTACAGCGCTACTTGGGAGACATATAAAGTAGATAATTTGGGCAACAAACTTGGTTTATTAGCTGGACCAAACACGGTTTCACTAACTTTAATTGATTGTTCTTCTTTAACAATTGATGGTTTTAGCTCGACAAATCCAAATTGTGTTGGCGGTACTGATGGAACAATAAATATAAACAACATTTCTAATGGAAGTGGAAACTTTTCTTTTAATTGGTCTAATGGAAGCTCACAAGCCAATATCAGTGGTCTGAGCGCAGGGACCTATACTTTAACAGTTACAGATAATAATACTGGCTGTATAGCTGTAGATTCTGTTACTATTACAGATCCCTCTCCATTATCTGGAACCCTAACAGGTACAAATATTACATGTAATGGACTATCGGATGGTACTTTATCAGCGATTGCAAGTGGAGGGTCTTCTGTATATAAATATACATGGAATCCATCTATAGGACAAAATGCAAACATAAACAATCTTTCTGCTGGCACTTATGATTTAACAATAATTGATTTGGTTTGCAACAATAATATATCCGGTTTGTCATTTACAATAACAGAGCCAGATTTATTAACATCCACTAGTTTTAACTCAAACAATACTTCATGTGACACTTCAATTTGTAATGGTACATTTGGAATAATACTATCTGGAGGAACAACACCTTATACTTACACTTGGACCAATGGAGACACAGTTAATTCTCAAAGCAATTTATGTGCTGGTAGTTTTTCTATAACTGCAACTGACGCAAATTCATGTAATATATTTACAGAAAATGTTATAGTATATGATAGTTCATTTACTCCATCTACATTATTAACATCCACAAATATTAGTTGTTTTGGATTGAATGATGGTAATGCAGAAGCAATAATTTCTAGTGGAAGTAATACTTCTGGAGGAAACATATCTACACTTGCTTATTGTTCATCTAGCCCAGGATCGAATTTATACAATACAATTGACGTGGTGAATTTAAATGGAGATGGAGACGCTATTAATAATAATACATCTGGTAGCTGCGATACATACGAAGATTATTCATCACAATACACGACCCTAAGTCCAGGAACTACATATACTCTAAGTATTGACTTGGGGACATGTAATTCTGGAAATTTTTTCTATCCTGATAGTACGGGCGTATTTATTGACTGGAACATCGATGGTGATTTCGATGACATTAATGAGAAAATCGGTGTTTTCTATAGTGACATACCTACCACTCATAATATCAATATAACTGTTCCAAATATTGCATACGGTCCTACAAGAATGAGAATTGTATCTCAGATTCAAAGTACTAATCCATCATTTCCTAGTAGCCCTGTAAATCCTTGCTTAGTAGGGACTTATGGTCAAAATGGAACATATATACAACCATGGTTTGGAACAACTGAAGATTATTCTTTAGTAATTAATGGTACAATTCCCGCTACCTATCTTTGGAACACAGGAGATACAACATCTTCTATTTCTAATCTTATAGCAGGAACATACTATTGCGAAGTAACCGATACGAATAACTGTACATCAATAGATACTGTAACAATTGTTGAACCTTCATTAATATCTAGTTCAGAAAATATAACAAATGTAAGTTGTAATGGTCTTTTAGATGGAAGCGCTATACTCACAATCTCTGGAGGAACACCTGGATACACAGCAGATTGGGGGACTAATAATCCTAACGCATTATCGGCTGGAACTTACAACTATTCTATTACAGACACAAATGGTTGTAACTATAATGATTCTATAACTATTACAGAACCTAATGAACTTAGTATAAATTCTATAACAACAAATGTTCTTTGCAATGGAGACACTACAGGATCTATTGATATTACAATTAGTGGAGGTGTAAGTTCTTACTCTTTCTTGTGGAGTAACGGAATTACAACTGAAGATTTATCAAATGCTCTAGCAGGAACATATTATCTTCAAGTAACAGACGCAAACTCTTGTATATTATTAGACACATTTGTTATTACAGAGCCATCTTTTATCACTGTTTTTTCTACAACCACCGACGCTACTTGTAACGGATTTTCAGATGGTAGTGCTTCACTAACAATCTCTGGTGGAACACCTGGATACTCAGAGGACTGGGGAACTAATAATCCTAACGCATTATCGGCTGGAACATACAACTATTCTATTACAGATAATAATTCATGTGTTTATACAAATTCTGTTCTTATAAATGAGCCAAATATAATTTCTACTGTAAATTTCATAACAAATGTAAGTTGTAATGGATTATCAGATGGTAGTGCTTCAATAACAATTTCTGGAGGGACACCTGGATACTCTCAAGATTGGGGAACTAATAATCCTAACTCTTTATCTGCTGGAACTTACAACTATACTATTACAGACACAAATGGTTGTAACTATAATGATTCTGTAACAATTACTGAGCCTCAAATATTAAACGCTACTTATTCTAAAACAAATGTTAGTTGTAATGGATTTATAGATGGATCTGCATTGGTTAATATTACTGGAGGTACTACTAATTATGTTCTTTCTTGGGACACATTAAATTATCCATTATTAGGAGGAATTAACGTATTCAGCACTCCGATTGGTGTACCTGCGGGTGTCTATCCATTTGGTATTATAGATGATAATGGATGTACTTTTACAGATACTATTACTATTACAGAACCAGATTCAATATCTGTATCTCAAACTACTACAAATGTAAGTTGTAATGGACTTTCAGATGGAAGCGTTACATTGATAATTTCTGGAGGAACACCTGGATACTCAGAGGACTGGGGAACTAATAATCCTAACTCATTATCGGCTGGAACCTACAACTATACTATCACAGATACAAATGGTTGTAACTACAATAATGTTGTGACTATTACTGAACCTATAATATTATCTTCAACAATTAATGCAACAGATTTAACATCTTGTTTAGTTTCAAATGGTTCTATTGATTTAAATGTATCTGGAGGTACTTCTCCTTATGTTTATTTGTGGAATAATTCAGATACAACAGAAGATTTAACTAATTTATCTGCTGGTAATTATTCTGTTACTATTACAGACAATAACGGATGTACAACAACTAACAACACAACTGTTGGTCAACCTTCAAATGGTTTATCATTATCTTTGAGTTCTACTACTTATAATGGGTATGAGGTTTCATGTAATGGAGGATCTAATGGAAATATTACTACAACAGCTGTTGGAGGTTTGGGAAGCTTAAGCTTTGTATGGAGTAATGGAGATACTACACAAAATCTTTCAAATCTGAGTGCGGGCTCTTATTCAGTCACTATGACAGATTCTGTAGGATGCTCATTATTTGATAATATTACATTAAATCAACCAACTGAAATCTCTTCTTATTTTGTTACTTCAGATGTTCTATGTAATGGAGACAGTACAGGAACTGCTTCCGTAACATTTAACGGGGGAGTTACAGATTACTTATTAAGTTGGACAGGATACAACTATCCACTACCTAACGGATTAAATACTTTTATTACGCCTATTGGAGTGCCAGCCGGAATTTACCCATATTCTGTTACCGATAATAACGGATGTATGCATTTTGATACAATAACTATCAACCAACCAAACGCTATTAGTTCATCATACACTATTACAAATTATAATGGATATAATGTCTCTTGTAATGGAGCAAACGATGCAAGTATAGACCTTCAATGGACTGGAGGAACATCTCCATATCAAAATTGGTTTGATGGATCTACAACAACAGACACTATACAAAGTAACTTGTCTGCAGGAACATATATTGATTCTTTAGTAGATGCAAATGGATGTTCTTATTCACAATCTATTACAATTAATGAGCCATCTGCGCTGTCTTTAAATTTAATTCCAACAAATTTAAGTTGTTATAATTCTTGTGATGGTAGAATCTTAACTCAGATTAATGGAGGAGTTTCATCATACACCTTCTCTTGGAGTGACGGATCATCATTAGACAGTAATACTAACTTATGTAGTGGCATGTACAATGTTACAGTAACTGATGATAATGGATGTATAATATCTGATAGTATCTTTTTAACTCAACCTAATGATATCATCATTAATATTGATTCAATTTTTGACGTAAGTATATATAATGGAAATGATGGAGAAATTTATATAACTCCAAGTGGAGGGATATTAAACTATTCTTACTATTGGACAGGTCCGAATGGATTTAATTCAACAAATGAAGATATTACTGGATTACAATCAGGAACGTATACTATAACTGTTACAGATTCTACAAATTGTTCTTCTTCATATTCAATTTACGTCGACCAACTATCATCGCTTTCTATAAACCTAGACACCATAATTAACCTATCATGTTTTGAGGAATGTAATGGACAAATTCTGATTACAGCAGATGGAGGAGACTCCGTGTATACCTATCTATGGATTGGACCTAACGGATTCAGCTCAACAGATGAAGATTTAGATAGTCTATGTGCTGGTAACTACGAACTTATTCTTTCTGATTCTACAAGTTCTGTTTCAACAACTTTTACAGTATCTCAACCTTCACAATTACAAATAATTACTAATGCAGATACTGCTCTATGTTATGGGGGACTAGCTCAAGCGTCTGCCTTTTCCTTTGGAGGTCAAAATCCATATGTAACTAGTTGGGATATTGGATCTAGTTCTATTACCACATATTTAAATGCAGGAACACACTATGTGAATGTAATTGATGCGAATGGTTGTTCTTCTACTGATTCTGTATTAATTGTACAGAATGATTCAATAAGTATTTCATCAACAGAAACTGATATTAGTTGTTATGGACTTTCAGATGGATCTGTACAAATAGATGTTTTATCTGGTGGACTTCCTCCATTTGAATATTCTGAAAATAATGGACAAAACTTTCAAACTTCAAATATATTTAATGGATTATCTTCAGGAACTTCAACGTATATTGTTAGGGATGCAAATGGATGTACAAACTCTATCTCAGCATCTATTGCAGAACCAAATGAATTAATTGTCTCATTAAATGCAAGTTCAGCTAGTTGCTTTGGAGAATGTGATGGAACAGCTAGTACAACAATTTCTGGTGGAACGGGCACCTACTCAGAAGATTGGGGAGGACTAGATCCAAATAATTTATGTGCTGGATTAGTAAATGTTATTGTAGAAGATGATAATAACTGTTTAGCAACAAACTCTGTTTTAATAACTGAACCTAATCCTGTAATAGTAATAATTTCAGCAAATGGCATCAGTCTTGAAGCTACTCAAGGGTTCCTATCCTATCAATGGTTAGATGGTAATGGGTCAAATATCATAGGAGCTACCTCCCAAAGTTTCACTCCAAATAATGGAGGAATATACTCCGTTGAAGTAACAAATCAAGATGGGTGTGTTGGAGTTTCAAATTCTATAAACTTTGTTATCGAATCTGTAAATTCCGAAAATAATATCTTTACTATTTATCCAAATCCAACATCAGATTGGATTACTCTTGAAACAAATACAAATATTGATTCGGATATTAAGATAATCAATATCTTTGGAGAGATTATTTATACTATATCAAGTAATGATTTACTAGATAATTTTGAAAAAATTAACCTTGGAAAAATTTCTAAGGGAATGTATATTGTTCAACTTATTAACAATAACACTATTATTAACCGAAGAATCATTGTGCAATAAGTTTAAAATAAATACTTAATTTGGCAATATTAAAATTGAAATAAAAAAATTATGTTCAAGAAAATAATTAAATTAAATTTACTACTAGCAACTTCATTTTTCTTAATGACAAGTTTAATTTACGCAAATTCAACTTTAGATAGTTTAAACAGGTCAGATAACTTAAAAGCTTTTGACTGGGAAGTAATCTCTGGAGTAGAAAAACTAGTTCCAAACAAAGATATGTCTAAGAATTCAATAAAGAAATTAGAGGAAGCGAATTTACTCTATTCTAAGGGAGTAGAATTAATGCGTTCTAAAAATTATTCTGGAGCTATTGAACAATTTATGCTTGCTAGAAAAAGCTATAAAAGAGCAAAAATCACTCCAAATGATTATAATTATATTAACATAAATCAGGCTTTATGTTACGCAAATTCTGGAAAAGAAAAAGATTTTGCTGTAGCTAGTAGATATCTAAGTTTGGTTACAAACAAAATTGAAAAAGAAAAAGAATGGCTCTATAATCTATCGATTGCTTATAACCTTATTGGAGATCACACTTCTGCAACTTCTAATTTGAGTAAAGCAATTAGATTAGACATCAATTATTTTCAAGCTTATATTACTTTAGAAGCAATTTATAGAAATACAAATAATAAAAATAATGCAGATAAGGTAAGAGATCGAATGGAAACTGCTGAAGCTAAATTGATAAAAAAGGAACAAAAAAATTCTAAAAAAGAACCTAATTCTAAAAAAACAAAAGATGTCTTCACAATTGAAGGAGTTCAACCAGATGTAACAATCTTGAAAATTGTAAAAAATGATGATAATTTACAATTTAACAAAGTATCTCAGATTAAAGAAAGATCCATGACATTAGTTCAAGAAGGAATAGGTTCATATAATAATGGTGTAAAAGAGTTAAGTAACGGTAACTATGAAAGAGCTATTGAAGAGTTAAAAATTGCTGAGAAAAAATTAAAAAGAGGAAAGATAAAAAATCATGGATTAAATTTTTCTAGAGCACAATTAACTATTGCCTACTTATGTACTGAGGAGAAAAATAAATTAGGACAAGTAAAAAGAAATCTTAGAAATATTTCTAACAAACTTTACGAAACTAGAGATTGGACCTATAATATGGCAGTTGCAAACTACACTTATGGGGTAAGAACAGTTAGAGGAGATAAATCTACTGATAAATGGAAATCTAAAGCAAAACAATCTTCATTTATAAAAGATGCGATTAAATTATTTAAATTAACTATAAAACACGATAAACTTTATTTAAACCCTTACCAAAACCTAGTATACTTGTACCAGGAACTTGGAGACATAAATAAGGCTGAAAAATATCAGAAATTATATAACAAAAGAAGAGATGAGTTAATTCGTTCATTTGACAGAGAGGAACAAATAAAAATGGGAGTTGCGAATGAATATGTATTTAGAGTAAATCTTGGAACTTATGGAGAGTATGAAGCTCCAGCTGATATGTTTGATGAAGAATATCTTATTACAGTTCCTATAAATGAAAGAATGAGCGCATACCTAGCTGGAATGTATTACAGTTTAGATGATGCTATTGCATACCAAAAGGAGATGATTAAAAAAGGTTATACTGAAGCATTTATAGTCGCATATAAAGATGGGGATAAAATTGATTTTTAAATCATAGATTTTAGGAAATCTTCATACTCTTTTAAAACTTTTCCCCAAGAATATTGATTTTTTATTTTTTCTATATTATTAGATGTAAATAAATCTCTCTCTGTCAAATTTTCTCTATTAAGTAATGATGTTATACATTTATTACAATTAAAGTAAAAAGCATCATTTTCTAGTATGGCTTTATTGAACTCATTATTATGTGCACAAATTAAAGAGGAAGAACTCATTGCTTCTAACAAAGATGGATTTGTTCCACCAACTGTATGTCCATGAAAATATAAATAAGAATTTTTTCTAAGAACATTTAACTTTTCAAGTTCAGAAATATACCCTAAATAAACTATTCTATCATCATTAAACTTATTTTTAATCATCTCTCCGTATCTATTTTCTGTATTACCAATTACTAAAAATTTTCTATCAGTATCAGAATTTAAAAAACCCTCTAAGATTGTTTCTATACTATTCTCTGGTTCCATTCTTGCAATGATCATACTATAAGATCGTTTCTCTAAATTAAGATGAGCTAAAATAGAATCGTCAGTGCTAGAAATTAAATTTGCTCCATAAGGGATATACTTAGAATCTACAGAATATTTATCTTGTAAATACGATTGAATTCCAGTTGAATCTGAAATAAGATAATCACTAGATTTTACCGCTAATCTTTCGGCAAACAATAAAAACTTCTGAACTGGTTTAGAATATTTACTTCTTTTCCATTCTAAACCATCCATATTTGTTACAATTTTAGGTTTTTTTGGTAATAACCAATTCCAGATACTTGAAGATGTATATCCTAATTGTAGTATTACATCAAAATCTCTTTTTCTAGAATCTATAATACAATTTAAATCATAAATAAACTGACCTACTGTCCCAATAATATATTCAGGATCTTTACAATGTATAATTTTTACTCCATTCCATTCTAGCTCTTGATAAATATGATTGTGAGAATTATAAACATAAACCTCATGGCCCTTCTTGACAAACTGCTCAGATAAATATTGAGCAAATTGCTCAAATCCACCATAATAATTAGGCACTCCTCTAGTTCCTAAAACTGCTAATTTCATTAATCCTGAGGTTTATATCCATTTACATTTTTTAGTAGAAGATCTTTTATTAAAGAATCATTTTGATTATCTCTAAGATCAGAAATTTCTTTTACCATCTTTTCAATAATATTTAAAGGAAGTTTTTCTTCTCTGGCTTGCATTATTCTTGGATGTTCAGATTGTATTACATCATCACCAATAAGCAATTCTTCATAAAGCTTTTCTCCAGGTCTCAATCCTGTAAACTTTACTTTTATATCTCCATCAGGGTTTGTGGTATCAATTGGCTTTAATCCACTTAAATGAATCATTCTGTAAGCTAAATCTAAAATTTTAATCGGATCTCCCATATCTAAAACAAACACATCACCCCCTTTTGCCATAGCTCCTGCTTGCAACACTAGTTGTACTGCTTCAGGAATTGACATAAAATATCTAGTGATATTTCTATGAGTTACAGTAACAGGACCTCCATTTTTTATCTGACTACGAAAAAGAGGAACAACAGATCCTGCTGAATCCAATACATTTCCAAATCTAACCATAGAAAAACAGGTAGAACTTATTTCTTCAGCATAAGCTTGCAAAATTAGTTCTGAAAATCTTTTAGAAGCACCCATGACATTAGTAGGTCTGACCGCCTTATCTGTACTAATTAAAATCATGTTTTCAACTTTGTTTTCTTTCGCAGATTTTGCTACATTATATGTTCCAATAACATTATTATAAACACCTTCTGATATATTCATTTCTACCATTGGAACATGTTTATATGCCGCTGCATGATAAATAGTATCAATATTATAACTTGAGATAACCTGATTTACATGTTGGGAATTAGTTACTGTTGCAAGTTTTGGTATTATTTCTGCTCTCTTCTTACTCCTTAAAAGTTCTTGGTGAACTGAGTACAAATTATATTCTGAGTTCTCTAATAGAACAATCTTTTTTGGACTTAACTCTAAAATCTGTCTACACAACTCTGAACCAATACTTCCTCCAGCTCCCGTAACTAAAACATTTTTTCCTTTTATATTCTTCTTTAACAAACTTTCTTGCGGAGATACAGGAGTTCTTCCTAATATATCTTCAACTTGAACATGTTTTATACTATCAATCGTTACCTCTCCGTTTACAATACTATCAACTGAGGGTAAGACTTTTACCTCTATTGGGAATTTAGAAAGTTTTTCTATAATCTCTTTTCTTCTATTTTGTGTGATAGAAGGCATAGCTAATAATATTAATTTAGCATCAAACTTCTTAATTACTTTATCTAATTTTGAAAATGAAAAAATCTGAATAAAATTTATAATAGTACCATGTTTTTGTTTATCATCATCTATAAATGCAACCGGAGCATAATCCATACTTTTCTTCAAACTTTCAACTATTTGCACACCTACACTTCCAGCTCCATATACAATGATCTGTTTTCTTTTATTAACTTGAGTATCCCAAGAATACATAAATCCTTTTAGTAAAAATCTAGAAGTAATAATAAAGGTATTTGACACAAACCAAAAAATTGGCATAATAGATCTTGGCAAATCATCTTCTTGAAAAAAATACATGAAAAATGTAATAACAAAACACGCAATAGTTGTTGCTTTAAAAGAAGTAGTTATTACTTTAATCCCTGTATATTGTAAAACAGAACGATATAATCCTAATTTAATAAATAGAGGTGTCGCAACAATAGGAATAAGTATAAATAGCCAAAAATTCTCATTCAGATATGAATTCCAAGGTTCACCAAAACGAAGAGCAAATGATAACCATAATGAGAAAATTAAAATAACTATATCAAAACTTAATGTAATTATCTGCTTGTATATTCTATTTAATGTAAGTAATCTACTTTTCAAAAGATCTTTTTATATTGGTAATTATTCTTCTTAAATCAGTTTCTGTCATATTAGAACCCGAAGGTAAACATAATCCATATTTAAACAAATATTCTGCATTATTAGTACCATAATACTTACATGAAGAAAAAATAGGTTGTAAGTGCATTGGTTTCCAAAGAGGTCGAGACTCTATATTATCAAATTGTAGATTCAATCTTAAATCCTCCCTACTCACTTTTGAATCTTCTGAAAGAAGAATTGTCGTTAACCATCTATTAGAATAAAAACCATTAGGCTCATCCACAAATGATATTTCTTTAATATCTGATAGTTCTTTCTTATAATAATCAAATATTTCCCTTCTTTTTTCCACTCTTTCCTGTAAAACTTCTAACTGTCCTAATCCGATTGCCGCCGAAACATTACTTAACCTGTAATTATAACCTATATGAGAATGTTCATAATGAGGAGCATTATCTCTAGCTTGTGTAGCTAAAAACTTTGCCTTTTTTATAGAATCTTCATTAGAAGAAATTAGAGCCCCACCTCCAGAGGTTGTTATTATTTTATTTCCATTAAAAGAATAAACTCCAAACTCTGTTAAAGTGCCTAGGGGTTGATTAAAATAATTAGAGCCAAGCCCTTCTGCAGCATCTTCAATAATAGGAATATTATACTTTCTTGCAACTGCTATTATTTCATTCATCTTTGCCGGCATTCCATATAAATGAACTATAACAATTACTTTTGGCTTGATTCCGTTTTGTAACCTATCTCTGATAGCTATTTCTAAAGATTCGGGGCACATATTCCAAGTATCTATCTCTGAATCAATAAAAACAGGTGTAGCTCCTTGATAAACTATAGGATTTGCAGAAGCAGAAAATGTAAAGGAAGAACAAATCACCTCATCATTTCTTTCTACCCCTAATAAAATTAATGCTAGATGTATAGCTGAAGTTCCAGATCCAAGAGCAGCTACATGTTTATTATCAGAAATCTTAGATAAATTTGTTTCAAAGTCATTTAAATGAGGACCCACGGGAGCAATCCAATTTAAATCAAATGCTTCTGTAACATATTTAAATTCATTATCTCCCATATGAGGAGACGATAACCATATTTTTTTGTTTTCCATTTAATATGATGTTCTAAATATTGTTGCAAAGATAATTTTAATGTCTAACCAAAGGGACTGATTTTCATAATAATCTAAATTCAGTTTTACTTTATCAGGGAAAATAACCTCATCATTATATTTTTGAGGATTATCCTTAGTAGCTAAAATCTCTTCTTCATTTGCATATTTTAAACTTGCAGTTCCAGTTACACCTGGTCTGAGTTTAAGAACATTTCTATCTTTTCCCACTAATTTATCTGCATACCCAGGAACATCAGGTCTTGGACCTACTAAGCTCATTTCACCTTTTATAACATTCCACAGTTCAGGCAATTCATCTAATTTATATTTTCTTAAGAATACTCCTATTTTAGTTATTCTTACATCTCCAAGAACAGTAGCAGTACTGTTTGATTCTTGTTGTACTGTCATGGACCTAAACTTTATCAAAGTAAAAAGTTTACCATCCTTCCCTACTCTCTTTTGACAGAATAACACTGGACCAGATGAACTAATCTTAATGGCAATAGAAATTAGTATCAATACAGGCATTAACAGAATAAGTCCTATTAAAGAAGAACAAAAATCAAATAATCTTTTTGTCATCTATATTCTTTTTTTAATAGCATTATAAACGTAACTAACAAAACATATTGTACTATACAACAAATTTAATTTTTCTATTGTTCTATACACACCCCAAACCTCTTTTGCAGCTTTCCACTTTTTAGAGGTATTTGAAGTTGATACAATTCTATAATATGCTAAGTTTTCATTTAAACCATAAGCAGTAAAGCCTCTCTTCATTATTAATAACCAAAGCGCCATATCATGAGAAGATCTAATATTTGGCATATAAAAATCTCCAGTTTTTTCTCTGTCAATTATAACAGTCAAGCAACCAATAATTGTATTTTTTAAATAAGAGTGGTAATCAATTTCTTTAGGAGCTACTATTTTAGAATATTTTTCCACTCCATTTTCGGAAATAGGCTGGTATGAGGTAAAAGAAAATGCAACATCATTTTTACTCATAAATTTTAGTTGCTTTTCTAACTTATTTTTCTTCCATAAATCATCTGAATCTAGAAATGCAATGTATTTTCCTTTTGATTCTTTGATCGCAATATTTCTAGCTTTTGCAGCTCCAACATTCTCTTCCAAAAGAATTACTTTGATACGATTATTCTTTTTAGCATATTTTGTAACTACCTGAATTGAATCATCTGTAGAACAATCGTCTACAATAATCATTTCCCAGTCTTTATATGTTTGAGAAGTAACAGAATTAATACACTCTTCAATAAATTTTGAAGAGTTATAAGAAGGAGTAATAATAGAAACTAAATTATTTTTCATCTAACATTGATTTTATTTTCTTTGCGTCCTCATCATCTGTTTTCTGAATTATATTATAGTTAAATGAAGTAGGGATATTATCTAAATTTAAATTTAAATCAATATCATGTTTTTTAACAAATTCCTTCACATCTTTCAGAAATTGATGAGGATTACAGCATATCTCCTCATATCTAACTACCAAAGTATCTTTTTCTGAAATTGAAGTTTCTATATTTTTTTGTACAGTTTTAAATTGCCAAAATGTTTTATCAATAACATCTAGATCTTTCCTTTCCTTCCATCCCTTTGGTTTTACAGACATCCATTCAAATTCTATTCTATTTTTATCAAACTCTCTATATGTTTTCACCATTGAATATATGTTTGACAACTCATCTCTCTTCAAATAAATAAAAACACTACCCGGAAAAAAATTTCGTAGGAATCTAATTGAAAAAACATGTCCTAGATACCCACTAATCAGTGGTTTTTTATTATTTACTAAAGTTGAAAAAACTGACTGTATATATTTTATTCGATTCTCAGCTATTGTATTTCTAGTTTGTTCCAAACCTTGGCCTATCCAATAGCTCCAGAATTTCATTCCCTCGGATTCTCCTGAAACACCCGACACTAATCCTATATCAGATTTAAAATCATTATTTTTATAGGAATCATTTACCTTCTTACCACCAAAAAGAGGTAAAGCATACAATAAATTCCAGAAATTTGAAATATATAAACTTTTAGTACCTCTATTTAAAATCTGATAAGTAAGAGTAGAACCACTTCTTGGGGTAGCAACTAAAAAAATGATTGGAAATTTATCTCTTCTCTTTTTCTTGAAAAAGAACTCTATCCAAGTTAAAAACAAAGGTGGTATAGCTTGAAAAAATCTAGCTGTTTTAAGTAATATTGGATTAGTTCCTTGTCTCACAACTTCTTCTAATAAATTCTTGATTTAACAATATATTTAGTTTTACAATGAGTCCAAAACTAAATATTGAAAGGATATGTCTTAATGGGTATAATATTTGTATTAATAACTTAATCTTCTTACTATAGTGAATATGTAAATTGCAATAGGCTTTTCTAAAACAGAATTTCTCAATAAGAAAGTCTTGTATATTAGTTTTATGAGATATACTTCTAGCTCCATCATTCACATATTTAAATTCTTTTTCATTTAAATAATACTGATTCATTGTATAAAACAATGCATAACTAGGGTAAAACTTTAAATAGTTTGGATGAAACTTTATTGTTGAATAATCACAATAGTTATTAATTATCTTATTTTGACTATATCCTATCATTAGAGACCCCTTATAGATAGCCCAGAAATCCCAATTCCCTTTTAAATTTTCAATCTCAAATTTAAACTCAGATTCAGATTTTGGCACTAAATGGGTATTATAATTATTAAAAGCAGAAACATATGAATAAAATCCTTTATTTATTATTTCTTTCTTTTCAACTTTTTTCACCTTACAATGTTTCAGTCCTCTTCTAATCTTACTTCTGGTATTTCTACTATAGTCCTGCAAATCCATTATTCTATCACAAATAACATACCAAAATTCTGTTTTTTTCTCTTGATCAAAATTTGAAACCCAACGCGCAAAAAAAGCGTTATGAGACTGAATCTGATTATCGATATCATGTATATCAATATCTTCATGTGGTAGACACTTAGGTATAATCGCTCCATTATATTTTCTCCAAGAACTCACTTATTCTATACTAAATAAATTTCTTCTCAATCTAAAAGTAATATAATACAAAAATTTAAAAACTAATGATGTATTAAATTTATCAATTCTACTAATATCATTTAATTTCCTATTAGAGAAGAACTTCTTATAATTATCAATATTTCCCTCCCTCAATAATTTAACCCTACCCTTTTTTACCGTAGAATAATATTTAGTTTTACCTCTAGCTATGTCATCTCTCATATTGGCAATAGAGGTTTTTTCTTTAATTACTAACAGTTCATCATCTGTTAAAGGATTTAACTTTAAAACTTTAGCGATTCTTTGTGCAGATTTATCAAAATCCGTCTTTAAATCAGAAAAATGAATGAAATTTTCCTTATTAAAAGCTTCTTTATATTTCTGATTAAACAATACAATCTCATAAGATTTCAATCTTCCAATTGTCCAATAATAGACACTGAAGTTTCTTATAAACGAATATTTATTTTTTAAATGAAAGAAATGAGAAACAATAGAATCTTTAATATTTCTTTCTGAAAAAAGGAATACTACTGAATCAGGATACTTTCTGTTAATAGTATTGTTCTTAAAAAAATGAGATTTATTTATATAATAATTATTGTCATAATCTTCATTTACTAAGAATTCCCAGAATTTACTTTCAATAATAGGTGTAGGAGAATCTATATTATTAGTATATCGCTCATCTATCTCTGAGGGTATAATATTTCTAGATTTTAAAATTTCTATAGTAATAGCATGAAGCCAACTTGACCCCGATTTAAAAACTCCATTACATATAATTAACATCTTATTAAATTAAAAACATTCTTGAACTACTAAAAACTAACACAGGTACACTGAAAGTTATCAGCAAAAATAATCTAAAAATCATTCTATTACCATAATTGGTAATTGAATTTGAGTATCTATATAAATCAAAGAGAAAAAAGACGAGAAACATCATACCTAATCTTTCTGAAATCATGTCATATTTCAAAGTAGCTAATCCTGTCATTAACAGAATAATAATGATTAAAGAAGGGGTCTTTTTGAATAAATCGATAATATTAAACTTAAATTTTATTAGATAAAGAATAAATGAAGATAAGAACATAAATAAATATATCATACTCATATCAACACCTGTTGACCTAGCTGACTTAAACTGAGAAGCATAATTAAATAAGAAAACAAATAAGAGCGATATTGTGAGAGAAATCAATATTCTGAAATAAATATTAAATCTTAATAATTTATTAATTGCAAAAATTGGCAATAATATTATAGATGTATTATGAATAAAAATAGAAATTATATAAAAGAAAATAGATCTTGAATAACTGATCTTTATAATTGAATACGCATACAAAGAAAATATTGTAGCAAATAATTGTCTATAAATATTTTCATAACCAAAAAACAATGGAAAACTAGTGGATAACACTACAATAAGTCCTACGGATAGTTTATTAGTAATTACAGATTCTTTTGATAAATTAATAGAAGCTCTAATTAAAGTTATTATCCAAATAAGATCCATGAAAAGAAATACAGCTATTTCATTATTAAGAATACTATAAAAAAATCTTAAACTATACCAAAATACAAATTCCCTTAAATAATATAAATTATTTCCTGTAGATGACATCTCTTTAGCATACGTAATCATATCTGTATCAAAACCTGAAGTTCTTACCACTACCATAAAAACAAGGAGACAAGGAATATAAAACAACCACATTACATATTTATTCTCAGAAAGTATTGTAATTACTCCTATTAGGATTAATAATATATAGAAGGATAATTCCATTTAAATTAAAAATTGTTTTGAACTATCAAAAAAAAGTGTTGGTAATGTAAATAATAACATTAAAGATAATCGAACTAACGCTCTTATGCTTTTTATTCTTATCTCAGACGAGTATAAATAAAGATCATATGTAAGAAAACAAATAAACATCATTCCAAGCCTTTCAGCCACCATATCTACATTTAAGCTTACAAGTCCTGTCATCAAAACCACAATAAATAACAATGAAGGAACTTTTTCAAAAAGATTATAAATATTTTTCCTGAAAACTAATAATCCTATTAACAAAAGCATAACAAATATCAACAAATAGAATACTCCCATATTTAAACCTGTCTGTTCTGCTGATTTTAGATTTGATAAGATACTTAAGCTAGCAACAAATAATAATGAAACAATTAGTGAGATCTGTATTCTGTCAGAAAAATTGAACTTATAAAATCTTTTAATAAAAAATAATGGCAGTAATAGAGCAACAATATTATGCATGAAAAATGAAATGACAAATATACAGATAGAACTATAATATTTCTTTTCTATTAAAGAGTAGGAGTAAAGAGAAAAAACAGTAGCATAAAATTGTCTATATATATTTTCGTAACCAAATACAAATGGAAATGATGTAAGTAACACAAGTAATAATGCATTATTAATATTTTCCTTATTATTTTTCGACATTCTATTACCTGTTCTTATCATTACAAGGATCCATATAAGATCCATAAACAAAAATGAATAAAGTTCATCTTGAATCACAAAATAAACAAATCTACTTCCGAACCAAAAAATAAATTCTCTTAGATAATATAGATCCATTCCAGTAGCATGCATTTGTCTAGCATAATCTATTATATCAGTATCAAACCCTTCGTTTCTAACGATATATAGAAAACAAAATGTGAATGGAATAAATATCCACTTAAAAAGCCTTCTGCTTTCCGTCAATATTGTTACTGTAGACAAAAAAATCAAAAATATGTAAGCAGATAATTCCAATTACTTGTTATTTTTTAAATAATAATTATAGGAAAATATAGATAAAATCAAAGTTACTATAGTAGTAGAATATATCATTATTAGAGATTCTGTAATTACCGAATGATGCATTATAATAGAATAAATAAAACCAAATACAATAGATAAAATAAATATAATTGAAATATTTCTTCTGACTTTTCTACTAGATTCAATAGGTAAAGAGAAAAATGGCTGAAATAGAGTGGTTGAAATAAAGATTAAAACAAAAGCATAGCTTAAATCTTGAATAAAAAGAGTTGTATTTTGCACATCTTTTAAGTTAAATTCACCCCTCATGTAAACCAACTTTATTAACTCAAAACCATAGAATTCTAAACAAAATACTAAACTCACGCCCACAAAAACAGATATTAACAAAGAGTAAAACATAAAAATACTATTTTTTCTTATAGAAACCTTTCTAAGAAGAAGAGTGCTAATATTTCCGATAATTGCGGTTAACATGGCGTTTAGTATAAAAACCGAATAAGTATAATATGTAATAGATATTCCACCATCAGAACCAGATACAAGACGAGATGAAATAATAATGATATTTGCAAAATTCCCTAATATTAAAGTTGGGATATTTAAATCTCTTCTAGATATCGGGATTTCATATCCATCTGTCTTTTTATTCATAGGAATTATGTAAGCAATTGTTAATGAAAGAATTCCTATTAATCTACTTATCACTAAACCAAATACATTAAAAAACAAGGTTAATGGATATATAAAAACTGCAACTAAGAAAGAATTGAGAGTTGTTGCTAATGAATATGAATAGAATTTTGCTTCAGCCTGCATTATTGTTA
>CAJXFN010000002.1 GCA_913052655.1 uncultured Flavobacteriales bacterium
CTTGCTCTGCCTTAAATTTATAAGAAATAGCCCATCTTGGAGATTTTGCAGTAAATCCCATTTCTTCCTGCATATTTACATCATCTACTTTTATCACAATTCCGTCAATTTCAAAAGGTAATAGATGTCTTTTTCTTTCCCATTTTTTGACAAAAGATACAACACCGCTAATATCATTGAATCTTTCAATTTCATTTGGAACTTTAAATCCCCAATTTTTAGCGTATTGTAGATTGGTATAATGGCTGTTAGTTGGAATGTTCTCACCTAATAAGTAATATAAAAAACAATCTAAAGGTCGTTTCGCTACTTCACTTGGATCTAATAATTTTAAACTTCCTGAGGCTGTATTTCTAGGATTGGCAAAAGGAACTAAATCATTTTTTATTCTATCATTATTCAACGTGTTAAATTTTGAAATTGGAATAAATATTTCTCCTCTTATTTCAAATTCTTTAGGAAAATCACCTCTTAACTTCAGAGGAATACTTTTAATTGTTTTTACATTTAAAGTTACATCATCTCCTTTATATCCATCCCCTCTAGTGAGAGCCTGAATTAATACACCATCTTTATATTTTAAACTTATAGAGACTCCATCATATTTTAACTCGCAAACATATTTAATTGGTTGATCTGTTATTTTTTTTAATCTGATATCAAAATCAATTAAATCCTCTTCAGAGTAAGTGTTTCCTAAAGACAACATTCTATATTTATGTGGAACAGATACAAAACCATCAATAACATCTCCCCCAACTCGTTGAGTAGGAGAATTTATATCAAAATATTCTGGATTTAAATTTTCTAAATTTTTCAACTCTTTTAGAAGAGAGTCAAATTCAAAATCTGAAATAGCAGGATTGTCCAATACATAATAAGAATGATTATGTCCGGAAATTTCTTTCCTTAAAAAATCTATTCTTTCTTTTACATTCATCTATTTTTGATAAGGTAAATGCGAATCGTGTAAAATCATTTTTAATGTGCCATTTATCTTTTTTAACACTATTGTGTACTCTACTTTGAGATCTTCTTTACCTTCCATTCCAAAAAAGTAATTTCCCATACAAATAGCACAATCAGACATAATTTTAATTCCTATATTTTCCCAATTTACGCTATTCCATCCTTTTATAGCGAATCCATTATCTTCTGAATAGTTAGGATTAGATCCAACAAAATAGGAAAGTGCTGCTGCTTTATCTAATCTAAATTGAGTATCGGTAGCCAGAGTTGGTTTAAACAATACTTTTTCTGTTTCGTAAGCGTATAATCTTTTAATAAATTCTATCGCTTCTTCTGTGAAATTTCCTCCATTTTTATAGGTTGTACTCATGCTTACAATCCCATTTCCCCAATTCTTTTGAAACTCTAAAACTTCTTCTTTTGTAATCATTTCTATATTTTTAGTTAATGTTCAAAAATAATTATTTCCACATAGCTTTTATCATTCTATCTTTATCGTTTATATCTTTTTTTAACTCGATATTAACAAATCCTTTTTTTTCTAGTAATTCTACAATATCTTTACCAAATCTTTCATTTATTTCGAAATATAACTTTCCATTTTTGTTTAAGATATTTCTAGCTATATCCGCTATATTATTATAAAAAATAAGTGGTTCTTTATCTTCAACAAATAAGGCAACATGAGGTTCCCAATCTAAAACATTTTTATTCATCTGTTCTTTTTCAGAACTTAAAATATAAGGGGGATTACTTACAATAATATCATATTTAATGTTTAACTTAGATGTAGACAAATCTTTATCATAATCAAATACATCTACGGTTTCAAAAGTTACATTTGTTTCATTTATATCATTATTTATCATAGCGACATTTAAAGCGTCTATACTAGCATCTACTCCAGTAAAGCTACCTGATAAACTTTTACACAAAGAAATAATAATACATCCACCTCCAGTACCAATATCTAAATAATCCTGTGTGTCATTTTTGTTGTCTCTAATAACCCAATCTACTAACTCTTCAGTTTCTGGTCTTGGTATTAATGATCCAATGGCACAATAGAATTTACTGTTATAAAATTCTGTTTCCTTAAAAATATATTGAATTGGCTTATATTTTTTTAAAGAAACAACAGTAGATCTTATTTCTGGTATCTTAGATTCTTCTATAGTTGTATAACCATTAATTAAAGTATCTGATTTACTCATTTTTAAAATATGTTCTATTGAAATATAGGCTAGTGATTTTATCTCCCTATCATCATAAAAACCCTTTAATTCTAATAAGAAAAAAGGCAGTATATCTGATATAATTTTCATTTAGCTAATTTACTAAATTTACTTATGTTTGTAAGGTGAAAAATCATGAATATTATCTTGAAAAATGCTTGAATTTAGCTTGTAAGGGGTTTCCAAATAATAGGCCAAATCCAATGGTAGGATCTGTTATAGTCTATAAAGATAAAATTATTGGTGAGGGATATCATGAAGAATATGGGTCTAATCATGCTGAAGTAAATGCTATAAATAGCGTGATAGATAAAAGTTTGCTTACAAAATCTACAATTTATGTTAATCTAGAGCCTTGTTCTCATTTTGGTAAAACACCTCCATGTGCAGACTTAATTATAAAGCACAAAATACCCAAGGTAGTTGTCGGTTGTATTGACACTTTTTCTAAGGTTTCTGGTAAAGGAATACAGAAAATGAGGAACGCGGGTATTGAAGTTATAACTGGGGTGTTAAATAAAGAATCTAGGGATTTAAATAAAAGATTCTTTACCTTTCATGAAAAAAAAAGACCATATATTATTTTAAAATGGGCAGAAAGTAAGGATGGTTTTATCGCTCCATTAGATCAAAAAAAACCATTTTGGATGACTTCAAAAGAGTCAAAGAAGTTAGTGCATAATTGGAGGTCTGAAGAAGATTCAATTTTAATAGGCAGAGTTACGGCAGAAAAGGATAACCCCTTATTAACTGTTCGTAAGATAAATGGAAAGAATCCAACTAGAATTGTAATTGATAGGAATTTAAAACTTTCAAAAAATCTAAACTTATTTAATTCTGAATCAGATACTATTATTTTTAATGAAAAATTATCAAATAAATTAACTAATATTAATTATATTAAAATTAATTTTATAAACTTGATTAATAATATTTTAGAAGTTTTATATGAGCTAAATATTCAGTCACTAATAATTGAGGGAGGAACTAAAACCTTACAATCTTTTATAGATAAGAAGTTGTGGGATGAAGCTAGAATTTTTTATACAAATATAGAACTTTCAGAGGGGGTTTACTCCCCAAAAATTGAAGGAGAAATAATTTCATCTAAAGAAATAAATGAGGATTTACTAGAATTTATTGTCCCAAAATGATCTCACTTTTACTTTCAATTGTTTTTACTGTAGTTTTATTTCTTTTTTTTAAGGAATTTGAAAGAAGAGATATTAATACTCATCAAGCTATAACTATAAACTATATCACTGCTAGTATACTAGCTTATTTTGTTTATAATAAGGAAGTAGATATAAAAGAAATATTTTCTACATCATGGATATTCCAGACAATTGCACTTGGCATATTCTTTGTAATAATGTTTAATGTAATGGCAAAAACTACTCAAAAACTAGGTGTTTCTATTGCTGCTATGTCTTCTAAAATGTCTTTGGTTATTCCAGTATTAGTAGCTTATTTCTTTTATCCAGATTCGAATATATCCTCATTACAATTTTTTGGAATTATCTTAGCTTTAGTCGCTGTATATTGTACTTTTAAAAAACAACAAAAACATTCCTATCCTTTATATATTGCTATTGTACTATTTTTTGGAGCTGGGATATTAGATGCTAGTATTAATTATATTGAAACTATTTTCTTAAATCAAAAAGAAGATGAATACAATAAATTTATAATTACTATTTTTAGTGTTGCATTTATTACTGGATTAGTAAAAATGATTTTTGATAAAAATGAAACAAACTTAAAAAGTATATTTTCAGGTATTTTACTAGGTGTACCTAACTACTTTAGTATTTATTTTGTATTACAATCATTAGAGGAATTAGGAGGGATTGTTGTTTTTCCTGTTTTGAACATTGGAGTAGTACTATTATCTTCAATTATAAGTTTTATCTATTATAAGGAACAAATGAGTTTATTAAATTGGATGGGAATTAGTATGTCCTGTATTTCTATAATTTTAATACTATCTGTATGATTTTTGATGACACATACAATGAAGTGAAAAAACCGAGTTCAGGTATATACAAAGAAAAAGGAAGTAAATTTATATCATACTCCTATCCTGTTTATACAGAAAAAGACATAAAAGATAGAATGGAGGAAGTTAAGAAAATAGAACATTCTGCAAGACACTACTGCTATGCTTTTGTTTTACATCCAGATAAATCATTTCAAAGATCAAGTGATGATGGAGAACCCTCTTCAACAGCTGGAAAACCTATTTTAGGACAAATATTGTCAAATAACTTAACAAATATATTAATTATTGTAGTGAGACATTTTGGAGGAGTTAAACTAGGTGTGTCTGGGTTAATCAGATCTTATAAAACTGCTGCCGCAGATACAATACTCAATTCTCAAATTATAACAAAGATTTTAAAAGAACAATTTGAGGTTTGTTTTAAATACCCCCAAATGAATGTTGTAATGAGACTGGTAAAAGAATTTGATTTGGAAGTAATAAAAACAGACTTTCAAATTGATTGTAAACTTATATTTGCAGTTCCCAAAAGTAAATCTTTAGACATAGAAGATACATTTAAGAAGAACCATGAAATAACAATAGAATATTTAAAAACAAGCTAATGGAATTATTAAAACAAATGTGTGAAGTTCATGCTCCTTCTGGAGAAGAATCAACTATGAAAAACTTCATATTAAAGCATATAGAAATAAATAAAAATAATTGGAAGGTACAACCTATACTTCATTATGGAAAAGGGTTACAAGATAATTTAATTTTAGTTTTTGGAAAGCCAAATACTGCAATATTCGCTCATTTAGATTCTATTGGTTTTACAGTAAAATATAACAATGAAATTGTAAAAATTGGAGGACCAGTTTCATCAGAGGGAATTGTGATAACAGGAAAGGATTCTTTTGGAAAAATTGAAGGTAAAATTGTAAAAAAAGAAAATAAAATATTTATTGATTTTCATAGAGAAATTGAAAAAGGTACTTCTTTAATATTTAAATCAAATTTCAGAGAAACTAAAGAATATATACAAAGCTGCTATTTAGATAACAGACTTGGAGTTTGGAATGCTCTTGAAGTTGCAAAAACTTTAGAGAATGGAATTATTGTTTTTTCCTCTTGGGAGGAACATAGTGGTGGATCTGTGGGATATTTAGGAAAATTTATTCAAGAAAAATATGGAGTAATGCAAGCACTTATATCTGATATCACTTGGGTTACTGAAGGAGTTAAACATGGAAAAGGATGCGCTATATCCCTAAGAGATAGTGGAATACCAAGAAGATCATATGTTAATAAAATAGTTGAAATTGCAAGAAAAACAAATATTCCTTATCAATTAGAGGTAGAAGATGCGGGAGGAAGTGATGGGAATGGTTTACAAAAGAGTGATTATCCTTGGGACTGGTGTTTTGTTGGAGCACCAGAAGATAATGTTCATTCTCCAGACGAAAAAGTTCACAAAAAAGATATTCAATCTATGTTAGATTTATATAAAGAATTAATGAAAAAACTTTAATCAAGAACTTCTCTTTTTTTGTAGTATAAATCAACTACGTTTTTAAAAATTAATTATTTATAAATCTTCAAATCAATAACAGGATTATTTACCTGAATGGAATCAACGAACTGATCAAGATAAACATTGTATTTATAAATATAATCACTATTATTTTTATCGTTCATATATAAAAAATCTACAATAATAGATGTAGTATCTGTATTTGCAAACGACTCTCTATTTATTTCAAGTACTGTAGGTATTTTCTTATCTGTAACTAATGTATGATTTAGAGAATTTGTTGATAAATAATAAACACCAGATGAGCTAGTGATATAATACTTTGTATTCGCATTATTTACTAAAATATTATTAGCATTATAAACATTATTTAAAGTATTTGAATTTTGAATACTTAAAGACCCAGCACCAATAGAATGAACCGAAGAAAAAGTGTTGTTTGATAAATTAGATTCATCATAAATACCTTTACATAAAACAATAATCGACCCGTTATGAAGTACAGATACAGGATTTTTATCTACAATTATATTTCCAGCAAATTCATTAATAGGAACTACACCATCTTTGACATTTATCGCACATAATGTTGTATCATAATCATTTGAATTATCCCTACCTGAATTTACAACAAAAGCTCTTTCCCAACTCAAAACAATATCTGATGGACTTGCATCATCTCCAGTTTTTATACGAGCTATAACTTCTCTTAAATTTATGTCTACTACTTTAATTTCAGATTCCGCTTTATCAGAAACATACATTCTGTTAAATTTTGCATATTCACATTCTTGAGCATCAGAAAAAGCTTGTAAATCCCAATTTTTTAGAAATGTATTTATATCAACAGAATACAGAGTATTTTCAGAAACAATATACATGTTATCACTATGTACGTTTAAAGATTTTAGATTTGAGATAGTGTTACCATTTACAGTTTGAAATATATTTTCCTTTAACTCATTATTACTAAAATCATAATAATTTATATTATTTTCTGATAATATATATAATCCTTTTCCATAATCACTATCATATACAGGAGGGTCAATTTTTTCAGGAGTACATCCAAAAAAATAAATGGAAAACAATGATATAAATAATAATTTTTTCATCTTTAATTTTTTCACAAATATAAATAAAAAGGGATGTTAACATCCCTTTTTATTCTCAATACTTTTAATTAAAACAATAACTTCCAGGTATTATGCCAACCTGTACTGAATCTACTATAGTTCCAGATTCATTATATTTATATGACCATCCATTTTGAACATAGTCAACTGCGTCACTACCATAAATATATCCATCATTATATCCAAGACCATAAAAACTTCTGCTAATTATAGGTGTAGTAGGAAGATCTAAATCAGAAATATTAAATTTATATACATTTTTACTCCAACTTCCATCAGAATAAAACAATGATGTTCCATTATCATTAATTATTAAATCACTTGGGCTATTTCCTACGTCAAAATTAAATGTTGATACAATACTATTATTAGTTATTTTTACAAGACTACCAGCGGTTTGAGATACAACATTCCAATTTGCATCATATTCAGTATATCCTCCACAAAGAACCCATATATTATCATTAACATCTGTAACTATAGAATTTGGCTTGTCTCCTACTTCTATAGTGTTGATTAAAAGATCATTACTAGCGTCGATTACAGATATTGTTTTTTCATATCCCCATCCACCAACATTACAAACATAGACATAACCATTAGAATAAATCATTTTTTCAGGTCCATTTCCAACACTAATTGTAGATAAAATTTCTAAATTATTTAAATCTAATACATGTATTGAATTAGAACCCCAATCTGAGATGTATGCCTTAGTATTTGATACTTCAATAATATATCTTGGAGATATTATATCTTCAATTGTTCCTACAGATATCATTGAATCTATTGAAGCTACTTCAATTTTAGATGAGTTGTTTACAACGATATATGCATTTTCATCAATTATACTCATTGACTGAACCACATCTCCTAATGGAAAAGAATTTGTTGTTACAAAAACATTGTTTTCTACTATACCATCACTAGATACAAAAGAAATAGAACCATTACCGGAACCAAAATTACCTTCATTAGTGACAAAATATCCATCATCATAAATACCATTAGAATCAGGCGGGTTACTGTCTTTTGTACATGAACTAATAACTAAAGATGCAATAATTAAAGTTGTGATTTTGTTAATTGTTTTTTTCATTTTTTTTTTTTTTAAGTTAATATATTTATTTGAATTATAAAGTTTCTTCCAGGTTGAGGGTAGTTTAAGTAAGTCTGATAATCTAGATTAAATAAATTATTAATCGTAAGGATTAAATTAGAATTTAAAACATTTAATTTCTTAATTAATGTAAGATTAACTGTATAATGACTATTTAGAAAATTCAAATTATCAGATGAAGTATATACTTTTCCAATAAATGATTGATTAAGTATAAAATTATAATCATTCAAAGTAAAATTTGAATTAAAATTTGCTTTGTTAACAGGAGTGTAAATTAGCTGATTACCAACGGAAGCATCTAGATTATCTATACCTATCTTATTTGTTGACAAATTATATTGATAGTTAAATTCATTTTGAATTTTTATACTACGACGAATATTAATGTTAAAATTAATTTTTGATTCAAATCCTTTAGAGTTTACCTTTCTTATATTTTCAGGCATCCAAATCCCATTATCCTGTTGATTCCACAAAATCCAATTATCCACATTCAGGTTAAAATAAGTAAAATTGCATTTCAGTATTTTCAAATTAAAATCTAAACCTATTTCCTTATTTATGCCAGATTCTGGTAATAGATTCATATTGCCTATTGATCCGGAGCTTATCCAAAATCTATCGTTAAATGTTGGTGATCTGAAATTTTTATTAATTCTTCCCCTCAATCTATAATTTTTTAATTTCAATTCACATGAATAAGATGGTATAAATGGATGCTTAATAGATTTATTAAATTCTTTTCTAAGAGATAATTCGTTTATTATAATTTTAGATTGGTATGATATTGATGTATATATAGAATTTGTTAAATCAGATTGTTTAAGATTTTCATATGATGAATTTTTCAAATCATTTTTTAGCGAGGATAAATTTAAATTGGTAAATATTTTTTTGTGATTATATTCTAAATTAACTTCAGAAATATTAGTTAATCCTTCATAGAATGAATTAATTTGTTTTGGCACATCAATGTAATATAAATTATCAAAGAGTAAAGCATGTTTAATTTTGCATTTAATACCATTAAAATTATTTAATAAAGTGAATAAATACCTTTCAGATTTATCGGTCTGTTCAGCTGTAGAGTTAGGAACTGTAATATTACCTGGTACCTCTCTAAATAAATTAGTATTCCAATAGTTAAACTGAAATACTGTATTTTTATTTAATAAGTATGAAAAATTAGAAATTAGAGTTTTTCCTTCTGTAAATGAGTGAATATTTTCTCTAAATTCATTATTATATTCATATTTAAAATTGTTACTGTCTCTTAGTTGTGAATAGTTTATGTAATAGTAATAATTATCATTAGAGTTTTCGACACTCATACTATGGGTACTTAATCCATAGCTTCCTCTTTCTATTGTAAAATTAGAATTAGTTTTTTTTATAAAAAATGGAATATTATTTAGATGAATAGTTCCTCCAATAGATCCGCTTCCAAATATTGTAGAGTTTCCTCCATATGAAATCCCTAAATTATTAAATCCATTACTTGGTAATAGTTTTAAATCTGTTAGTCCAGAAGCAGAAGAATTGATTGGAATTCCATTCCATGATATTAGTGTGTGAGAAGCCGATGTTCCTCTAAATGAGGGGGTATTTAAAGCTCCATAACTTTTCACATAAATTGTTGTATTTTCTTCTAAAATTTTATCAAAACTATTTGAATAAGAAAAGTTAGATAAGTTTTTTTCAAGTACATCATATCTAATACCAATTGAATGTTTTAACTCTTTTGATTCAAATAGTTCAATTTCATCAAGCAATATAGAATCTGATACTGATTGAGATATCAATAATGATGGAAATCCTAAAAGGAAAAATATATTATTTAAACTATAATTCATAAACCTTTCGTTTTATTCCAGAAACGAATTAGTTAAAATATATTTAGTAGGTCTTCTGACTTAGTTCTGTTGATTATTACCTTCCCATTTACACATAAACAGTGGTTGTATTATCAATAGTTAATGAACATTACAGCTTCTGGTAAAGTTGAGGAATTACACCTCATTCCCTATCACTAAATATTATGCAAATTTAATAAAAGAAATTAATACATATAAAATCGTTATAAATTATATTTAAGTTTCATAAATATCTTGGATGAACAAATAATCTTAATAGAACAAAAATTAATATCATTTTTTTTAAAATTCTTATGGATGAGATTGTTTTTCAGAGTAATGAAATTTATATTTTAAACCATTTTTTTAAAAATTGAAAATAGAAAAGACCCTAAAAAGGGTCTTTTCTAACTGGTAGCGTGAGGCAGATTTGAACTGCCGACCTCAGGGTTATGAATCCTGCGCTCTAACCAACTGAGCTACCACGCCATTATGGTTCGCAAATATAATATTAATACATATTAATCAATGTTTTTTATAAAAAAATTATGGACCATCTTTTTCCTCTAAAATATTAGTATAATGTTTAAGGGATCTTAGAATAAAAACAATGATAGATACAATTATTAAAATCTGTAATATAGATGGAGATATAGATATATAATTATTTTCAAAAGATATCCTGAATAGATCTATAAAAGAATAACCAATAACGGCAGAAATTATACCAGAGTATTCTCTCCTTAAAACACTTCGAAATGAAAAAGAAATCTTTGATTTCTTAAAATTAAATGTTTTAGGAAAAAAAGCTGGTGTTTTATTTGACCAATCTGTATATTTCTTTCCAAACTTTCTTTGTAAAAATCTTTCTTCAGCAAACATTATTCTTTCATAATAAATCCAAAAAAATAATGACATTATTATTATAAAAGAAATATTATAAGTAAAAATTGAAATTCCTAACCAAATTAAATAATTTCCTAAATATAATGGATGTCTAACTAAAGAATAAAGTCCAGTAGAATTTAAAAAATCAGCAATTTGCATCTTAGTGTTCCTTCCAGAAGTGCCTTTTGGTGTTGTTCCTATTGTATAAAATCTAATTATAAAACCTAAAATAGATACTAATATTGAAACAACATTATAAAAAAACTGAACAGATAAATCAACTTTAGGTGTATAGTATATAAATGGAATTGCTATTAAAAAGAGAAGAACAGGAAATTGACCTCTATATTTAAACAAAAAATTCCCTTGTATTTCCCATTTATCAACTAATGCCATAAATATTGTTTATTCTAAAATAAATCCTTAAATTGCAAAAAAATTACTACACAAAACTACAAAATAATAAGATTATAGATATTTTTATGTCATTAATTAAATACACTCTTGAATTTCCAATTAAGACATCTGTAAGTGTTTTATACAAAAGACTTAGTACTCCAAGCGGACTTGCGGAGTGGTTTGCAGATAATGTTAATATAAAAAACGATATTTTAACATTTTACTGGGAAGGATCTGAAGAGGAAGCTATTATTTTAAAAAAGAAAAAGGATGTTTTTATTCAATATCAATGGTTAGAAGATGAAGGTGAGGAAAAATACTTTGAATTTTTGATTCAGATAGATGAAATGACTATGGATATATCATTAATTGTTACTGATTTTGCCGAGGATGAATTTGATAAAGAAGAGGGTGTTCAGCTTTGGACAAAACAAATAGATAACCTTAAAAAAGCCATAGGAATATAAATAATTACTCTGGTGAGAAAACTACACCTTTATCTAATTAAATCTTTTTTACCTCCATTTATTGCTACATTTTTTATTGCGATATTTGTGTTGTTTATGCAATTTTTATGGAAATGGGTAGACGAATTAATAGGTAAAGGATTAGAAATTGATATTATCTTAAAGTTTATTATTTATGCTGCTACAAGATTAGTCCCCCTTGCTCTTCCAATAGCTATGTTAATAGCATCAATAATGACATATGGAAAATTAGCGGAAAGAAATGAATTGTCAGCTTTAAAATCTTCTGGAATATCCTTAATTAGAATTATGATACCTCTATTTATTTTTTCAGTTATTATTTCTATTCTATCATTTAATTATTCAAATTATATTTTACCTGTAGCAAACCTTAAAAGTGGAACACTAATATATGATATACAGAAGAAGAAACCAGCTATAAACATAAGAGAAGGAGAGTTTTATAATGAAATTGATGGATATACAATAAAAGTTTCAAAAAAGGATTATTTATCTTCAATGATGTATGATATAATTATTTATGACCATACGTCTGAACAGTCTAACGACAAAGTTATAGTTTCTGATAGTGCAGAAATGAAAATTACTGATAATGAACAATACTTAGAGTTAAAACTTTACAATGGGTCTTCTTATATTGAGATTTATAATAAAGATAGATTAAAAAATTATGGTCATCAGAGAATTAATTTTAAAGAAAATACTATTCGATTTGATCTAAAAAAATTCGGACTGAAAAGATCAGATGAGAACATCTACAAGAATCATTATTCTATGATGAATATCAAACAGTTATCATATTCTATTGATTCTCTTGAAAAAAAACTTGAAGATAAAGAAGAATATTACTCGAATAATTATACTGATAAATTTAATCTTAAATTATCATCTGTAAACGGTACTTTACTTAAAAATTCTAACACATATAGGAATAAAAAAGAGAAAATGGACTATGCTATCAACAAAGTTAGATCTATAAAATCTATTTTAAAATCTAACTCTGATGATTTAAATCATAAAAAATCAATTATTAATAGACACAAGATTGAATGGCATAGAAAATTTTCTCTATCTTTTGCATGTATAATTCTGTTTGTTATAGGGGCGTCTTTAGGTTCAATTATTAAAAAAGGAGGATTTGGAATCCCTATTTTGGTCTCTATTTTACTTTTTATACTTTATCATATTCTAAATATTACTGGAGAAAAGCAAGTAAAAGAAGTAGGCTTAAACCCATTGATTGGAATGTGGCTTGCTAATCTAGTGTTTACCCCTGTAAGTTTGATTTTATTATACAAAGCAACAACAGACTCTCCCCTATTAGATTTTAGTTATTATAAGCAAACAATTAATAATCTTTTTAATAGAGGTAAATTAAATAAAAGCTAGTAATTTTGCAAAAAAATATTTCAAATGAATTTCAACACTATTGAGGAAGCAATTGCGGATATAAAACAAGGTAAGGTTGTAATCGTAATTGATGATGAAAACAGAGAAAATGAAGGAGATTTTGTAGCCGCTGCCGAAATGGTAACACCAGAAATGATAAATTTTATGGCTACTCATGGAAGAGGCCTTATTTGTACTCCACTAATTGAACAAAGATGTGAAGAATTAGAATTAGAGTTAATGATTGGGAAAAATACAGCAGCTTACGAAACACCATTTACTATTTCGGTAGATTTAATTGGTAATGGTTGTACTACTGGTATTTCTGCTCAAGACAGAGCAAAAACTATTCAAGCTCTTGTAGACGATAATACAAGACCGGAAGACCTTGGTAAACCTGGACATATTTTTCCTCTAAAAGCAAGAAAAGGTGGAGTTTTAAGAAGAGCAGGACATACAGAAGCCGCTATAGATTTAGCTAGACTTGCTGGATTTAAACCTGCTGGAGTAATTGTAGAAATTCTAAATGAAGATGGTACAATGGCTAGAACCTCTGAACTATTTAAACTTTCTGAAAAATTTGATCTTAAATTTATAACAATTAAAGATTTAATTGAATATAGGATGAGAACTGAATCCTTGATCAAAGAAGAAGTAGAGATTAATTTACCCACAGAAATTGGAGATTTTAAACTAAAAGCATATAGACAGACAACCAATAATCAATTACATTTAGTCATCTATAAAGGAAATTGGAATCTAGATGAAGAAATTTTAGTTAGAGTTCACTCTTCATGTATTACAGGAGATATATTTGGTAGTTGTAGATGTGACTGCGGTCCTCAATTAGATAAATCTATGAAAATGATTGAAGAAAATGGAAAAGGTGTTATAGTATACATGAATCAGGAAGGAAGAGGAATAGGCTTACTTAATAAGTTAAAAGCATATGAAATACAAGAAAAAGGTAAAGATACAGTTGAAGCTAACATTGAGTTAGGATTTAAACCAGATTTAAGAGATTATGGTGTTGGAGCACAAATTTTAAAACATATGAATGTTACTAAAATAAAACTTCTTTCTAATAATCCCAAGAAAAGAACGGGTCTAAAAGGTTATGGAATTGAAATTATTAAAAATATTCCTATAGAAATAGATTCAAATATACATAATAAGTTTTATCTTAAAACCAAAAGAGATAAAATGGGTCATACTCTTAGTAATTTAGATGAGTAAAAAAATAATTTTAGGGATTGAATCATCATGTGATGATACATCTGCTGCTGTTATATCAGATGGATATATTCTCTCGAATATTGTATCAAATCAAAAAGTTCATCAACAATTTGGTGGAGTAGTACCAGAACTTGCTTCTAGAGCACATCAACAGAACATAATACCAGTTGTAGACACTGCTATTAAAAATGCTGGAGTAAATAAAGAAGATTTATCTGCAATATGTTTTACTCAAGGGCCGGGATTATTAGGGTCTTTACTTGTTGGTAGTTCTTTTGCAAAATCCTTTGCTCTAGGCATGAATATTCCTATAATAGCTGTCAACCATATGCAAGGTCATATTATGGCTCATTTTATAAAAGAAAAAGGAAATGAAATCAAATCTCCAAAATTTCCTTTTTTATGTTTAACAGTTTCAGGTGGTCATACACAAATTGTTTTAGTAAAATCTTTTGAAGATATGACTGTAATTGGAGAAACCCTTGACGATGCGGCTGGTGAAGCGTTTGATAAATCTGCAAAAATTTTAGGATTACCTTATCCAGGAGGTCCTTTAATTGACAAATTTGGAAAACATGGTAATAAACATAAGTTCATATTTGGAAAACATAAAGTCGGTGAGTTGAATTTTAGTTATAGTGGAATTAAAACTTCTATATTAAGAGTCATTGAAAAAGGTATTGAAGAAAACGATAACTTTATTGAAAATAATATTGAAGATTTATGTGCAAGTATCCAGCATACTATTGTAGATATTTTAATAAAAAAAATAATGAAAGCTTCAAAAGAAAAAGGAATTAATCAAATAGCAATCGCTGGAGGAGTTTCTGCTAATTCATATTTAAGAACTAGATTATTAGAACTAAAAGAAAAGTACAATAAAGAAGTTTACATACCTAAATTTGAATACTGTACAGATAATGCTGCAATGATTGCTATTAGTGGATATTATAAATTTCTTGATAATAATTTTTCTAATCAATCAATTACACCAAAATCAAGATTATACTTGTAAGGTGAGAATTAGTTTTTAATTTTCTAAAAAATAATAATTAGCTATATCTCTAATTTCATTCTCATCAATCACCTCCCATAATTCATTATGATCTTCAACACCAAATTCTTCAAACCATCCTTCTACTGGTAAATCCTCCATAACATCAAACAATATTTTCACTTTATTAGCCTTTTTCTGCCAATATAATATTGAGTTTAGGCATGATAAGTTCGCTTTTGAAATAATTTCAAAATCAGTAAGTGAAATCGAAGAAATTAAATGTAAGATTGTTTTATCACTATTATTTGGCCATTCTGTTAAACAGTCTTCGTAATATTTCTCATTCATTTGATTGTCAACAGTAAATATATAACAAGAATCACCTGGGAATAAATCATCTATTTCATCAGAAAATCCTAAAATATTTAAATCCTTAATATAATATAAATTATCACTTCTTACATGTCCAATACCCTTATTCCAATCATCAAAATTATTAAATACGTCTATCCTGGTTTTATCAATAGCAATTTTTTTGTCTGAAATTTCAAAGAGTATACATTTAACAGAACCTGCGAAAGAAGATTCTATTTCAATATCATCCATAAAATTATAAAGCGACTTGTCTAATTTAATTGCATTTTTAAACTCAATTCCATTATCAATCATATTTATTTTTTTAGATATGTACTTTTTATATAGATTAACTCATTAACCACCAAAGTCGTCAAATCTAACATTTTCATCAGGAATTCCCCAGTCATCAGCCATTTTAAGTACTGATTGGTTCATCATTGGTGGTCCACAAAAATATAATTCAATATCTTCTGGTGCTTCATGTTTACTTAAGTATTGGTCAATTACTGCATTATGTACAAAACCAACAAAACCATCACCATTTGGATCGTTAATATCTTTCTTTTCAGTCCAATTATCTTCTTCTTTTGCTTCAGAAAGAACTAAATAAAACTTAAAGTTTGAAAATTCTCTTTCAAGAGAACGAAAATGTTCAATATAGAATAACTCAGCTTTAGATCTACCACCATACCAATATGAAACTTTTCTTCCTGTTTTAATTGTTTTAAATAACTCGTATAAGTGAGAACGCATTGGTGCCATACCAGCACCTCCACCAATATATAACATTTCAGCTTCAGAATGATTAATAAAAAACTCTCCGTATGGTCCCGAGATAGTAACTTTATCTCCTGGTTTTCTACTAAAAATATAAGAAGAAGCAACTCCTGGATTTATATCTGTCCAAGAGTTTTTATCTCTATCAAATGGTGGTGCAGCTACTCTAACGTTTAGCATGATATTTCTTCCTTCGGCAGGATATGAAGCCATAGAATATGCCCTAGTAACTTCTTCATCATTTTTCATAACTAAATGACGCATTCCATAAGGACCTTCACTCCAGTCTTTTTCAAATTTATCTGGTTCTCCTGGATGATCTTCTGGATGTGCTTTAATATCCATTTCAGAAAATGGAATCTCACAATCAGGTATCTCAATCTGAATATATCCTCCGGCTTCATAAGGCATGTCTTCTGGAACTTCAACTACAAACTCTTTAATATAAGTAGCAACATTATAATTAGACACAACAGTAGCTTCCCATTTTTTAACTCCAAATACTTCTTCAGGTACTGAAATATCCATATCCTCTTTCACCTTAACTTGACATCCTAATCTATAGTTGTCAGCAATTTTCTTTCTACTAAAATGAGGTTTTTCTGTAGGTAGTATAGTGCCTCCACCACTATGAACTTGACAAGTACATTGAACACAAGTTCCACCACCACCACAAGCCGATGGTAAAAATATTCCATTATCGCTTAAAGTAGATAACAGAGTTGAACCACCATCCACTTCTATTTCCTTCTCCCCATTAATTTTTATCTTTATTTTTCCAGAAGGTGAAAGTTTAGATTTTACAAATAATAATAAAAAAACTAGTAATAAAACTACAAAAAGAAAAACTACTATACTACTTACTATTGTTGTTGATGTTGTTAATAATACCATCTTTTAATTTATTTTTGTTTCGTTATTTTCTACTTGAACAAATTCTTCAGTAGAAACTTCCTTTTTACTATCTTCCAATTTTATACCCATAAAGCTCATAAATGCTATACCCATAAGCCCTGTAATGATAAATGTAATACCAAGACCCCTTAAAGCAGGAGGTACATTTGAATATCTAATTTTTTCTCTGATCGCTGCGATACCAACAATTGCTAAAAACCAACCAATTCCAGAACCAAGACCGAATACTGTAGCTTCACCAATAGTTCCATATGCTCGTTCTTGCATAAATAATGAAGCTCCTAGTATAGCACAGTTTACTGCAATAAGTGGTAAGAAAATTCCTAAAGAACTGTATAATGCAGGAGAAAACTTCTCTACAATCATCTCTACTAGTTGTACCATCGATGCGATAACCGCAATAAATAATATAAAGGTTAAAAATGATAAATCAACTGTGGAGAAACCTTCATTTAGCCAAGTTAAAGCACCCTCTTTAAGAACATAATTTTCTAAGGTATAGTTAACTGGTACAGTAATACCAAGTACAAAAACTACAGCTAAACCTAATCCTACAGAAGTTTTTACAGTTTTAGATACCGCTAAGTAGGAACACATTCCTAAAAAGTAGGCAAACACCATATTATCGATAAATATGGATTTTATAAAAATGTTTGCTAAATCTTGCATAATTTTAGTTTTCTTCTATTAATTTTTTATTTCTCATTCTTTGAATCCAGATATATACTCCACATGTAACAAGAGCCATCGGAGGTAATATCATCATACCATTATTTTCATAACCTAACTCATACAAACCTAATTTTTCTATTACTGGATATCCAAATAATGTTCCTGCTCCAAGTAATTCTCTAAAGAAGGCTACTACAATTAAAGGAAGTGCATATCCTAATGAATTTCCAAATCCGTCCATAAATGATTTCCAAGGTTTATTAGCTAATGCGAAAGCCTCAAGTCTTCCCATAATAATACAATTAGTTATAATTAAACCTACAAAGACTGATAATTCTTTACTAACATCATATACAAATGCTTTTAGTGTTTGATCTACTAAAATTACTAAAGTAGCAATCACAACAAGTTGTATAATAATTCTTATTCTTGATGGTATCATGTTTCTCATCAGCGAAACAACAACATTAGCGGTACACATAACAAAAAATGTTGATAAAGCCATTACTACTGCAGGTTTTAATTGTACCGTAATTGCAAGTGCAGAACAAATACCTAATACCTGTACTGTAATAGGATTGTTATCATCCAACGGATCCTTAATTAATTTTAAATTCTTCTTAGAAAATAAAGCTTCTTTTTTATCGCTCATAATTAATCTATTATTCTTTTATTGATATTAGAGATGGTATCATTTGACTCATCTTGAGTTACTATTTCTAAAGCTTTTTGTACTTGCATTGAAGTAGAGATACTTTTAAAATATGGAAGATATTTTGATAATCTCTCTTCAATCATATCAGTTACTCCATCACAAGTAATAGTCCCACCAGAAATCCCATCAACTTTATGAACATCTCCATTAGCTCCTCCCTTTTGTACAACTATCGATACAAACTTTCCATTTTCCATTATTGTTTTACTTGTAAATGGATCTTGGAAGAAGGGTCTATTTATTTCCGCTCCTAAACCAGGTGTTTCTGATTTATGGTCGAACACTGCTGCGTAAACTGTATTTAAATCCTCCTCTAAAGAGATAAAACCCCATATTGGTCCCCATAATCCTTTTCCTCTTAATGGAATAATATATCTTGCTTCTCCATCAATTTGTGCGATATATAGTGGATATGACTGATCTTTAGTGTCTTTTCTTAATTCTTTAGATAAGTCTACATTAAATGCAGATCCTTCTTGAATCTCTCCTAAATGATTTATTACAAGTTCTTCTTTTATATATTTTGAATAATCTTTCTCAGCCAATTCTCTATCTAGTTCAATTCCAACAGACTTTAATATATTCTGTTTTTTTTCTTGTTCTATATTTTTGGACTGTAATGGTTTTAATCCTATAGCTGCTGATGATAATAAAGCTGCTACAATAATCACCATTAAAGTTGCAAATCCTATCGTGTAACTATTTTTATTTACATCCATAATTTATGCTTTTGCTCTTTTAAGTCTTCTTTTAATATTTGCTTCAATAATATAATGATCCACAAGTGGAGCGAATACATTCATTAATAATATTGCTAACATCATCCCTTCTGGATATGCTGGGTTAAATACCCTAATTAATACTGCAAAAACTCCTATAAGGAATCCTACAATTATCTTTCCTTTATTAGTAGAGGAAGCAGTAACTGGATCTGTAGCCATAAAAACTGCTCCAAATGCGAATCCACCTAGTACTAAATGAACATGTGGGGGTAGATTCATAAATTCATTAGCTCCCCAAAGATTAAAAAGATATCCCATAAAATAACCTCCAACAAAAACTGACAGAATAGTTCTCCAAGAACCAATCCCAGTAATTATTAACATGGCTGCTCCAATCAATATTGCAAAAGTGGAAGTTTCAGAACATGACCCTATCATTGAACCATTAAAATAATCCATGAACATGCTAGAATCATATGTTAAATCACCTGAAGCATAATCAGCTAATGGCGTCGATCCACTAATTCCATCTGGCATTGTTTGTTGTTCTGATATCCATATTTTATCTCCACTTAAGTGTGCTGGATATGCGAAAAATGCAAAAGCTCTAGCGGTTAGCGCTGGATTTAATATATTCATTCCAGTTCCACCAAATACCTCCTTTCCAATTACTACAGCGAATATTACAGATACAGCTAACATCCAGAGCGGTATTGAAATAGGCATTATCATAGGAATTAATAATCCAGTGACTAAATAACCTTCATTAACTTGATGACCTCTGTAAATAGCGAATGCAAATTCAACTGTTAAACCTACAATATATGAAACCAATATTAAAGGCAACATTTTAAGTGCTCCATAATTAAATTTTGTGAAAAATTCGACCTCTTCACCCATAGCGGTGTAATAAATATTTCCTATATTCCACATACCAAAAAATAAAGCAGGAAGTAAAGCAATTATTACTGTCATCATCGATCTCTTTAGATCAATTGAATCTCTGATATGAGAACCAGATTTCGTAGTATGATCTGGAACGAACAAAAAAGTTTCAAATGCGTCATAAGCAGGATACAATTTTTGAAGCTTTCCACCCTCTTCAAAATGGGGTTTTACCGAATTTAATAGATTTCTAAATATTTTCATTAACTATTCTCTTTTTTGATTAAATCTAAACCTTGTCTAATTATTTTTTGAACCTCAACCTTAGAGGTACATACAAATTCACATAATGCAAAATCTTCAGGTGAAACTTCATAAATTCCTAAATTTTCCATCATCTCAATATCTCCAACCATAATTGATTTAATTAAATGAGTTGGATAAATATCCATAGGAAGAACTTTTTCATATTCACCACTAAATACATATGCTCTTTCCTCTCCATTCATATTTGAATTTAGACTATATTTTTTAGTTGGAGTTAACCATGAAAAATATGATCTTGAATTAGAAAACTTATCTAAACCAGGAGATATCCAACCAAGGAATTCAGATTTATCCCCTTCTGGTATTACAGTAATCTGATAATCATAGAATCCAATACTTTCATCTTCATCAATTTTAGTTCCTGATAAAACATCACCACTAATTATTCTTGAATTCCCTTCCTTTAGGTTATCTTTTAAAAAGTTTGTAACTTTAGTACCAGCAATAGTTCTGTAGTACTTAGGCTTCTTTATTTGCGAACCAGCAACAGCAATAATTCTCGAGGCGTCATACCTACCTTCTACAAATAAAGTAGCAATAGTCAAGACATCTTGAGGGGTTAGATACCAAATAATATCATCTTTATTTATTGGATCAATATGATGAATTTGAATTCCTGTATTACCTGCGGGATGGGGTCCTGATATTTTATTTATTTGTACCCCTTTAGCTTTTGTAAAAACTTTAGATGGGTTAGAATATCCATCAATATTCAAATGAGTAATTCCTGTTGTTAGTTTTGTTATAATATTTAATCCTTGTTGAAATAACTCATCTTTACCATAAAGTGCGAAATCATTGTCTATACTTATAGGGGCAGAATTAAATGCCGAAATAAAAATTGATTTTGGAATATCTAATGGATTTGCAATAATATCGTAAGGTTTCTGTCTAATAAAAGGCCAAACTCCATTAGCACACATTTTATCAATTATTTGTTCTCTACTTAAATTTTCTATAGAAACAGATGGTGTATCTACATAAGAAATATCTTTATCAGCGGTGATTACAACTTTCAATATTTTTCTTTTTGCTCCTCTAACAACATCGGTAATTTCACCACTCACCGGACTACAGAACTTTATTTTTTCATTATATTTATCGTAAAAAACAGGAGTTCCTGCTTTTACTTTGTCACCAATTTTTACTGTAAGTTTTGGTGTTAAAGAATAAAAATCAGTTGGTTTTATTTCATAAGTTGTAGAAGATTCTACATTAGAGTATACTTGTTCGGCCTCTCCAGTAAGTCTTATGTTTAGGCCCTTTCTTAAGCGAATATCTTTAGACATCTTAAATTTATTAGATTTTTCGTTTGCAAAATTATACATTTGCTTTTAAACAAAATAACATTTAAAATATTTTTTTAAT
>CAJXFN010000003.1 GCA_913052655.1 uncultured Flavobacteriales bacterium
GAAGAGGATCTTGCACTGTTTCCATTGTTGCTCGGAATAATAAAGATTTGCATTGCTCATATTCCATGAACATATCTACCATTCTGTGTTGAAGTACCTGAAAATCTGATAAAGGATGATCAAACTGCTCTCTTTGTTGCGTATACTCAACTGTGTCTTTATAAAGGACCTCCATTGCACCCACGGCTTCAGCAGCCAGGGCGAGTATTGCATCATTTGAAACAGCCTTTAGTATTTCAAAACCTTTATCTTTTTCCCCTAATAGATTTTCTTTTGAGACTCTAACATCTTTAAACGATATTTCAGATGCTCTTAGACCATCTACAGTCGGAAAGTTTTCTCTATCTATGCCTTCAGAATTTGAATCAACAAGGAATAAAGAAATGCCTTGTTCATCAAGCTGACTACCGCTTGTTCTTGTTACTACTACTATCTTATCAGCAGACTCAGCATTAAGAACCATCGATTTTTTTCCGTTGATTATGAAATCTTCATTTTCTTCAAGGGCTGACGTCGCTACATCCTCAAGATCAAATCTACTTTGTTCCTCAGCATAAGCCAAAGTTACTTGAAGGTTTCCCTCTATTAACGAAGGTATTATGGACTGCCTGAGAGCTTCTGATGCTCCCCTTTTGATAGCACCACCGCCTAGAACAATGTTTGCTAAAAAAGGTTCTAGAACTAATCCTTTTCCAAATTGCTCCATTAGAACTAATGTATCTATTTGGTTACCACCAAAACCTCCATCATCCTCAGCAAATGCTAAACCCAACCATCCAAGTTCAGCCATTGAAGACCAGTATTCATTACTAAATCCCGGATCTTCTGAACTAATTTTAATTCTATTGGTAAGGTCATAGTTTTCTTGGACAAAGCGCTCAACGCTTTGTTGAATCATTTTTTGTTCTTCGGAGAGTTCAAAATTCATTTGGAGTTAAATTTCCATTTTTAGTTGGATGCCACTCTTTTGCTACTTTAGGATTTACTGTAGCTAAGCAGTTTGATAAAGCAAGTTGTCTGCCACTACAAATAGGGCATTGTCCTCCATTAGACCTTTTTGCTATTCTTGTAAACCATTCATGATCAAGTCCCTTATCACATTTCCACCAAACCTTAACACCAGATTTATTAGTGAAATCAAAAGGAGTTAAATCTTCATTTTTAGTTGGATGCCACTGCTTAGCTAACTCAGGATTAACCTCAGCTAATGATTTACCTTTTGGTGGTTTTCTTGGCATAAGGCAAATTTATAAATGTTATATAAATAACTTCAACCAAATTTATATATAACTTCAACGGATTTATATATAACTTCAACAAAAAATATACAAATTATATAGATTTCTGTCTTAATTTCAACATGTCGGAACTTATTTTAGATTCTATTACTTGTGCATATATTTGAGTAGTTTTTATATTATTATGTCCAAGCATTTTAGAAACAGTTTCTATAGGAACTCCGTTTGTTAATGTAACTGTGGTTGCAAACGTATGTCTTGCACTATGAAAAGTAAGTTTTTTATTAAAGCCACATATACGCCCTATTTCCTTTAAAGCTTTATTTGTTTTTTGATTACTTATCATTGGAAAAATTCTATTTATGTTTTTCTCTTTTTTATATTTTTTCAAAATAGAAAATGCAGGAGATAAAATAGGAACATTTGAAAGAATATTAGTTTTGTGTCTTTTAATATATATCCATTGTAATCCGTCATAACCTTTTCTTATATTTTTCAAGCTCAAATTATATAGATCAATATATGACAAACCTGTGTAACACGAAAACAAAAACACATCACGCACTTTACTAAGATTGTTATTTAACGTTATATTTTTTAGTATGTCTAATTCGTCTTTATTTATATACACACGATCACTTTTCTTAAATGAGATTTTAAAACCCACAAAAGGATCTTTTGTTATATAATTGTTCTTTATACAAAAGTTAGTTATCTTCTTAAAACGTTGTATATGTTTCATCATTCCATTATGGTTACACTCGGTATTTAATAAAAGAAATTGTGAAAAATTATATATAAAATTATAATCTATTTGCGTGAGCGAAATATCATTGGTGTTATATTTTTTTGTTATATAATTTTTTAATCTTTTTAGTGTTGTTTTATAGTTTTTGTAAGAACCATAACTATACTCAATTCCAATAAGCGATTTCATATTTTCATTATGCTGTTTAAACACATTTATAATACTATTCATTATAAGTGTATTGTTCTTATAATAATCTACTATGGTCTTAGCTGTTATAATGACATTGGTTTTTATTAATGCATTATATTTTTCTATTATGTCAACACGAATAGTTTCTAACTTTAGATTAAGTGCCTTTTTACTATTTCCTCTAACGCGTGTTCGTTGGGAATCCCAATTTATATACAGTATATCTATTTGGGTGTAAAACTGGACTGTGGTATCGTTATATCTAACTCTACAGTATATAGGAACCATCCCAGTTTTTTTGGTTAATGCTTTTCTGGCTAAAAAGCTTACAAACAATTGTTTTTTCATCTTACAAATTTATTAAATTATACAATACAAAATTTATTTAATAAACTGATTTTCAATAAGTTATCTTTAAAGATATAAAGTAATATATCTTTAGAGATATAAACTTACGGATGTAAAGTGATGAAATTTTTGATCTTAAAAAAGAAGAAAATTTTTACGCCCAAAATTTGCACCAGAATTTGCACCATTTTACATTTTTTTTGGTGGCATTATCTGATAAAAGGGGTTAAAAATTATTTTCTAAAATAATTTTAAAATTTTATGTTCTTGGGCTTGGTAATCAGTGTGTTACTCCTTAAAATCGTCGATTTTAGTGGAGAAAAATGTCGGGGTAGCAGGATTCGAACCTGCGACCTCCTGCTCCCAAAGCAGGCGCGATAACCGGGCTACGCTATACCCCGAAATTTAATATTGCAAAAGTAAAAAACTTTTACATCTGAAAACAAAAAGACATACTTTTATTTTTGCGGAGAGAAAGGGATTCGAACCCTTGGTACCTGTGAAGGTACAACTCCTTAGCAGGGAGCCCCATTCGGCCACTCTGGCACCTCTCCTAATAAATTATATAAGAACTTTTGCTGCAAAAATATTATAATCTATCTTACTCACAAATTTTTTTTTAGATTTATTTTTTCTAATTTTAACACAATAAAGTCAACTCAAATATTATATTTGCGTAAAGAAAAATAGAATATGTTTAAAAAAATAACTTTAATATTTTTATTACTGACCACAATACAATCTTGTATAAACAAAAGAGATCTTTCACAAAATACTGTAATAGCTCACATTTTAACTCAACCAGACGGTTTACATCCATTTAATGACAATTCCGTTCAAAGAAGTTACATTTTTAATTACACTCAGAAAACTCTCATAAAATTAGATTTAGAAAGTTTAGAATATATTCCAATATTAGTAAAAGAAATACCTAAGGGATCTGATGACAATTTATCATTTTCATATGAATTAAAAAATGGTATTACATGGGATGACGGAACTCCATTTACCGCTAAAGATGTTGCTTTTTCAGTTAAAATAATGTTATGTCCACTAACCAATAACTCACAAATTAGAGGAAATTATTCAACAATAATTAAAAATATTGAATTAGACCCAATAAACCCTATGAAATTCACAATGAATGTGAAAACAGTAAATTGGGGAGCGAGAACAATTTTTTCTGAACTAAACATGGTTCAAAAATCCCTATGGGACCCTAAAGGAATTTTAGATAAGATATCCTTTGAGGATCTTCATTCGAAAGACTTCAAAGAAAAAATAGAAACTAATGAAATATCAGAGTGGTTTAATGAATATAATAGTGGTGACAATTCTTACAAACCGGAAAAATTAACAGGTCTAGGTGCGTACAAAGTAACTGAATGGGTAACCGAACAATATATCACACTAGAGAGGAAAGAAAATTGGTGGGGAACAAAGGATACATCAATTTACAGTAAAGCATATCCTGAAAGAATAATTTTTAAAATTATTAAAGAAGATGCTTCCTCCTATTTGGCGCTAAAAAATCAGGATATAGATGTAACTACTAGAATAGGCACAGTAAAACTAATGAAACTTCAAGAAAGAGAATATTTTAACAATAACTATGACTCAGATTTTTTAAATCAATATTCATTTAATTATATTGGATTAAACATGAAACCTGACGGTATAAAATTTAAACCTTTTTTTGTTGATCAAAAAGTTAGAAGAGCTATGGCTTACATGACGCCTGTCGATGAGATCATTGAGGTCATGGCACATGGAAAGGCCGGAAGACAAGCTTCAAATATCTCAGCATTAAAAAAGACATACAATGATACATTAGAACTTATACCATTAGATATTGAAAAAGCAAAAGAACTCTTAACAGAAGCAGGTTGGGTTGATACTGACGGAGATAATATTAGAGATAAAATTATTGATGGTGTAAAAACACCTTTTAAATTTAAACTCAATTACATGTCTTCTCCAACAACTAAAGAAATTGTATTAATGATTAAAGAGAGTATGTATAAAGCCGGAGTTATTGCAGAATTAAGACCAATGGATTTTTCTATATTTTATAAAAATGCATATGATCATAATTTTGAAGCTATGTTAGGTGGATGGGGAGGATCAGCCTCATATTCTAATCCTCATCAATTATGGCATACAAGTTCATGGGTAAATAAAGGTTCAAATTTTTGTGGTTTTGGAGATGCTGAATCAGATGCTTTAATCAAAGAAGCAAACGAAACATTAGATCCAGAAATTCATAAAAACGCACTACTAAAATTACAAGCAAGAATTTATGAAGATCAGCCATATGTATTTTTATATTCAACACAAAGAAAATTTGCAATTCACAAAAGATTTGATAATAGAGGCATGTACTTTGAAAGACCTGGAGTAATGTTACAAAATTTATACTTAAAAGAAACATTCAAATCTTCAAGTTTAACTAATACTAACGGAGAATAAATATGTTAAAATATGTAATTAAAAGAATATTAACCTTTATACCTATGATAATTGCAATCTCACTAATTGCATTTATCATAAGTATTAATGCACCAGGAGATCCTGTTGAAAGATTAACTAAATCTGCTGGAAGTGAAGGTACTGCTGATGAACAATCTGGGGCTTCAAAAAAAGAAAAACAAGAAATCAGAAAAAAATTGGGATTAGATTTACCAATATTTTATATTAATATTTCAAATTTATCAGTAAGTGACACTCTTTATAAAATACAAGACAGATCTCACAAAGACAACATAAAAAAACTTGTTCATAAATGTGGTAATTGGAATGTGGTTTCGGAATACTACAAAAGTATTTTGACTTTTGAAAGAAAATCTAAAAAATTAATAGCCGAGGAGATATTAATACAGATGTATCCTGAAATTGATTCAAATCAAAATAGAAAAAAATTGTTAAATGATATTAATGAAACAATCAATCAAATTGGTTTTGAAGTTGGAAGTTTATGCGAGACATCTGAATCTAATCTTATTGATTTAAAATTAAATAAAATACAATCATTTATTGATTCTAATTCATATTTAACTCACTTAAAAACAGATTTTGAAAAAACTAAAAAATTAAGAGGGGATTTAATATCTGAAGCGACCAAATGGAAAACATATATCCCAACAATACTTTGGTATGGTACAAAAAATCAATATCATTTATGGCTGTTTGGAAATGGAAAGGATAGAAAAGGGGTAATTAGAGGAGATTTTGGTATTTCTTACATAGATAGTCAACCTATATCATCAAAAATATGGGATAAAATTGGAATTTCTTTTGGACTTTCAATAATATCTATATTATTAGCATATTTAGTTAGTATTCCAATAGGTATTTATTCTGCGTACAAGAAAGATTCTAAAACAGACAGAATAACTTCATTAGTATTATTTATTTTATACTCGATGCCTTCATTTTTTGTTGGAACTGTTTTATTACTCCAATTCGCAAATCCTGACAATTTAAGTTGGTTTCCAGTTTCAGGAATTCAGGATCCAACCATATTTGATCCTGAGTGGGGATTCTTTAAAAAACTAAGTCACAGAATTCCTTATTTAATTCTTCCAATTATCACATATACTTATGGTTCTTTTGCTTTTTTAAGTAGAATTATGAGAATTGGAATGATTGATATTGTTTCTCAAGACTATATAAGAACTGCAAGAGCAAAAGGACTGGGAGAAAAAAAGGTTATTTTGAAACATGCACTTAGAAACTCTCTACTTCCAATAATTACTGTATTTGCGGCAATTTTCCCAATGGCGATAGGAGGCAGTATAATTATTGAAATGATTTTTTCAATACCTGGAATGGGACTAGAGATATTTACATCTATACTTAATAAAGATTACCCAATGATTGTAACTGTATTTACTTTATCAGGATTCCTAACAATGTTAGGGTACTTGATAGCTGATATTTTATACGCAGTTGTAGATCCTCGAATTTCTTACAAATAATTTTATGGACAAAACAAACGAAAACTTTTCATTTAAAAAATACGCGTGGAATCAATTCAAGAAAAATAAGATAGCTTTGATAAGTCTATATTTACTTCTTTTTCTTGTAATAATCGCTCTTTTCGCTCCTTATCTCGCAAACGACAGACCATTATATTGTGAGTATGAAGGAAATACTATGTACCCTGCGTTTGCAGATGAGACAAGAAAGGATTCAATTTTTGATAAAAATGGAGAATTTGTTCAAGTATTACAATACGATATTACCGATTGGAGACAATTAAATCTTTCAAAAGTTATTTGGGCACCTATTCCCTATTCTCCAAATAGTATGGACAGGTATAATAGAGATTACGCTGCACCAGGTGGAAAACAAAGATACAAATCACCTAGTGGAGAAATTTTAGACATTCCAAATAGATTCAGACATAAATTGGGTACTGATGGGATTGGAAGAGACTTGGCTTCAGGATTAATTCATGGAACTAAAATATCCTTGATGGTAGGTTTAGTATCTATGGGAATTGCTGCTCTAATTGGTATAATATTAGGCGCATTAGCTGGATTCTTTGGAGATAATAAATTAAAAATGACTAGAATCAAATATTACCTTACCATCATTGGTGTTGTTCTTGGTATTTTTTATGGATTTGGATTCAGAAAATATGAAATTTCTAATGGATTTAATGACGGTTTCAATAGTGGAATGTGGGAAATTTTAATCAGTTTTGTTTTATTTCTAATAATTATAATATTGTTAAGATTAATTAGTAGAATCTTTGGAATTAGTAGTTTTAATAAGGAGATATTTGTTCCTATTGATACTTTTGTATCTAGAGGAATTGAACTACTAAACTCTATTCCAAGATTAATCTTGATTATAACAATTTCTGCTGTTGTAGAACCAAGCATTTGGATAGTTATGGTTATTATTGGGGTTACTGGTTGGACAAGAATTGCAAGATTTACAAGAGCTGAATTCTTAAGAATAAGATCACTGGAATATGTACAAGCTGCTCAATCACTAGGTTTTTCATCAATTAGAACAATATTTAAACATGCATTACCAAATGCACTAGCTCCAGTATTTGTTAGTATAGCGTTTGGTATAGCTTCAGCGATACTTATAGAAAGTGGATTATCATTTCTAGGAATTGGAGTTCCGGATGATATTGTAACTTGGGGGAATTTACTAAATCTCGGTAGACAAAATTTAGAAGCATGGTGGTTAATACTTTATCCCGGTCTAGCAATCTTCTTTACTATCACAATCTATAATATGATAGCAGAAGCATCAAGAGACGCACTTGATCCAAAACTAAAAAGTTAATAAAACATGAAAAAACTTCTTCTTTTTACAGGTTTAATATTTTCAATATTTATATTGTCATATCCAAAACTTACTACCGCTTTTGTTAATGGATCACCTGGTGGAAAATCTGGATCTCCTTTAGATGGTGGTAATTGTACTATGTGTCATGGAAGCGGGATTAATAGTGGTCCTGGATCATTTAACATCTCATCAGATGTACCAACAACTGGATTTATTTCTGGTGAAACCTATACTATCACAATACAAGGATCTCACCCTTCTTTTACTAAGTATGGATTTGAACTTACAGCTGAATCTTCCGGGATTAAAGTGGGAGGGTTTAACATTACAAACTCTTCACAAACAAAACTTACAAACAACAATAAATCTGTTACTCATAAAAATACAGGAACACTAGGATCTGCAACAAAAACATGGACTGTTAATTGGACAGCCCCAACTACAGGAAATATGACAGTTGATTTTTATGCTTCAGGAATAACCGCAAATGGTAATGGAGTAAACGATAATGGAGATGAAGTTTATACAACTACATATTCTGTAAATCAAGAAATTTCTTTATCTAATAATGAGGAAAAACAAAATGTTAGAGTGTTTACTTTACAAGATAATATTATTATTGAAGGGGAAAAACATTTAAACAAAATTAAAATATTAGACATAAGTGGAAAGGAAATCTATAATGATCAAAATGTTTATCTCCCAATCAAAATTAATACTTCTAATTTTAAATCTGGAATGTATATTGTTAGTTATTTTGATGTAAATAATAATTATTTTCACAATAAAGTTTCTGTAAATTAAATTTTATCTTATTTAAAAGGGATTTAAGTATATCAATCCTTGTTTTATATATATTTTTTTTAATTCAAATACATCATAAAACAAGCGGAAACAATTCACAAAACATAGATTTATATTAATTGTATTTATTATTTATATAAATGATGTAATAAATTGAGTTTCAAATATTTTTGTGATTATTTTGTCATTTTGTCAGTAGTTATTTTAGATGTTTTTACAGTTACTTTTTGTTTTGTATTTTTGTAACATGAGAATTGATATCATAACTATTTTTCCTGAGTATTTTACGGGACCTTTTTCTCACTCTATTTTAAAAAGAGCTCAAGAAAACAACATAGTAAATATTCATATTCACGATTTAAGAAGATATTCAAAAAACAAACAAAAAAGTATAGACGATTATCAATTTGGAGGAGGAGCTGGAATGGTAATGAACATACAACCTATTGATGATTGCATTTCAAAACTAAAATCGGAAAGAAAATATGATGAGATAATTTATTTAACTCCAGATTCTAAAAGTTTAAATCAAGAGACATGTAATTCACTATCTACCTTAAAAAACATAATTCTACTCTGTGGACATTATAAAGGAATTGACCAAAGAGTAAGAGATCAATTAATTACAATGGAAATATCTATCGGGGATTATGTTTTAACAGGAGGAGAATTGGCAGCAGCTGTACTAACAGACTCTATAGTTAGACTAATTCCTGGTGTTATTTCAGATGAAACCTCAGCTCTTACAGACTCCTTTCAGGACAATCTACTATCTTACCCTATTTATACCAGACCTAATGTATACAAAGGATGGAAAGTTCCTGAAGTACTTCTCTCTGGAAATCAAAAATTAATTGAAAAATGGAGAGAAGACAAATCGTTAGAAAGAACAAAAAATATTCGACCAGACCTTCTTAAATAAAATATTAATTTTTTTCTCGTTGAAATTTCTTTATCAATGTTAAAATAATTAGTAATATTGCAAATCATTTTGAAAAACAATAATTAAGAATACAGATGAACTTATTAGAGCAAATTTCTCAAGAAATAAATACAATAAATGAAATTCCTGATTTTGGAGCTGGAGATACTATAACAGTATTCTATAAAATTCGAGAAGGAAACAAGGAAAGAATTCAGTTCTTTAAAGGAGTAGTTTTACAAAGAAGAGGATCAGGAGCAACTGAAACATTTACTATCAGAAAAATGTCATCTGGTATTGGAGTAGAAAGAATATTTCCAGTAAACTCACCATTAATAGATAAAATTGAAGTAAATAAAAAAGGAAAAGTTAGAAGAGCTAGAATTTTCTATTTAAGAAATTTAACTGGTAAATCTGCCAGAATTAAAGAAAAAAGATAATTTGATAATACAAAATTAAAAATCCCATTCTTAGTAGTGGGATTTTTTAGTTAATAACAGTGCATTCAGTTCTCCTATTCTTTGCCCTACCTTCCTTTGTTGAATTATCATACACAGGAATATCTTCTCCAAATCCCTTATAACTTAATCTATCCTTTTCTACACCTCTGTCAATTAGAAAACTATATACAGAACGAGCTCTATTTGTAGAAAGGATTAAATTACTTTCTTTACTACCAATATCATCCGTATGTCCTGAGATTAACAAATTTAAATCTTTATTAGCCTTTAGATAATTAGAAAACTCTATTAAAATTGATCTAGAAACAGTATTTAAATTAAATGAATCTGTAGCAAAATAGATATTATTTAACTCAAAGGTTTGACCACTTTTAACTTTGTTAATTTCTATATCCATTCTTGAAGGATCTGTAAAATTTTCATCGGTAGAAGAAATATAGTGTGAGTTAAAAGCATATCCATCTTTATTAAATGTAATTATCACGTCATCTGATTCATCTAAAGTTAATGCACTGACGTATTTACCACCATTTACAGATATTTTAGTCACTTCATTAGTTGTCAGATTTTTTAATTCTAGAGAAACGCTATCTACTAAAAGTCCATCACTATCTTTAATATCACCTTTTAAAAATAAAACTCTTTCCGGCTTGACTTTTTCATACAAATCAAAAGAATAGAGATCCCATCCACCTACTCCATCTAATTTATTAGAGCAAAAATAAGCAGTTTTACCATCAGTAGTTACAAACATTCCTACCTCATCATTTTCTGAGTTAATCGGATAACCTAAGTTTTGAGGTTCTTTCCAATTACCATCTTCTCCTAGTCTAGAAATAAACATATCATACCCCCCTAAAGAAGGAAATTTTTGAGAGGCATAATACATTGTTTCTCCATCTACATGAAAGAAAGGTGTTTTCTCATTTAATTTTGAATTTATAACATCTCCCATATTTTGAGGAGCTCCCCAATATCCAAACTTGTCTTTTTTTACTACATATAAATCAATTCCTCCAAATCCACCTCTCCTATCAGAAGCAAAAACCAAAGAATTTCCATCAGAAGAAATTGAAGGTTGAGACTCCCAACTTTTAGGATTATTGATAGTCTTCATAGGCTTTAAATCTGACCAATTTCCATTCTCCTGCTTTTCTACATAATAAATATCACAGTTGTTATAAGAAGAATAAAATTGACTACAAATTGTAAAATATAGAATTTTATTATCAATAGTTATGGAAGCACCTCCTTCATTATTATTCTGATTAAAAGGATAGGACATTTCCTTCCCCTCATCAAAACCATCCATATTTCCTTCACTGAATACAAAGTCTTCAGATTTCTTATTCACAACTCCATACTCATCTCTCAAACCTCTTCTTGTATATAAAGCTAATTCCTGGTCTGGAGAAATTAACGGAAGATACTCATCCGCTTCAGTAGAAATCCCTTCAACTATTTCAGGATTATAAGGAACAGTATCCCTCATAATTTTAGCCAGAATCTTTGCATTCTCTAATGTGAAAGCAGCTTCTTCTTTAAATCTAGTTTTTAAACCAATTTCTGTTGCTTTTTCAATATAATCTACACATATTTGCCAATCTCTCAAATCATAATGAATCATACCAATAATATAATTAGAGGAAGAAAAATTATCTGAACATAAAGCTAAACACTTGTTCGCATACTCTCTTGCTCTAAAGATATCATCCTTTAACCAATAGATAAGAGCATACATATCATATATTTGAGCCGAACTACCTTCTTTAGACTCTATGTCTGAGAGTAAATTTTTGACATCAGAAAATGAATAGTGTCTCAAATTCTGATTTAATTTTTTCATAAGCTTAATAGATCTCTTTTTCTTTACATAACAATATAGATCCAGATCATTTTGAGCTGAAATTAAAAACACACAAAAAAATGATAATATAAATGAAATAATTTTCATTAACTCATCAACTCTTCTTCTGCGACCTCTCTAATCTGTCCCTCAGAGGAAGCCACAACAGTAGCTACGGTAGCATCACCTGTAACATTTACCACTGTCCTTAACATATCTAACAATCTATCTACTCCAAATATTAAAGCTAGCCCTTCAGTAGGAACTCCAATAGCTCCAAGTACAATAACTAACATTACCATTCCAGCTCCTGGTACCGCTGCAGCACCAATAGAAGCTAATGTTGCGGTTAATACAATAGTAAGTTGTTGCCCCATATCCAAATCTATTGAGAATGCCTGTGCAATAAATACTGCCGCAACAGCTTGGTATAGTGAGGTACCATCCATGTTTATTGTAGCTCCTAACGGCAGTACAAAAGAAGAAACCTCTTCAGAAACACCAATATGTTCCTCACATCTCTCCATTGTTACTGGGAGTGTTGCCGCACTAGAACTTGTAGAAAATGCAAGCATTTGCGCTGGAGAAATTCCTTTAAAAAAATCCAAATATTTAACTTTAGTAAAAACACTTAAAATAAAAGGATAAACAGCAAAAATCATAAATAGTAAACCAACGATTACTGTAGCAGAATATTTTGCTAAAGCAATAAATAATTCTGCAGAAGCTCCGAAATCTACCACTAATCCCGCTAAAAGTGCAAACACTCCATAAGGAGCAGAAATCATTATCATATCTACAATTTGTAGAATAATGTCGTTTATTCCATTAAAAAAACCTTTTACATGAGATATCTTTTCGTTCGGTAACATCACCATAGCTATTCCAAACAAAATTGCAAAAAATATTACCTGAAGCATGTTTCTATTATTACTAGCAGATTCAAAAATATTTGTTGGAACAATATCAATTAAAAACTGAAGAGGTCCTTCTTCCTTTACCTCTTCTGCAGCCGCTATTTTCTTATTTGTCCCCTCTTCTATTTGTTCAGTTTTTGAAACGGAACCCTTATCAAATCCGTCACCAGGCTTAACGACATTTACAAGAATTAAACCAATGCTTACCGCAATTACGGTTGATATTAAATAAATTGCAATAGTTTTCCCTCCAATTCTGCTTAGTTTTGAAATATCAGACAAAGAAGCTACCCCCTTAATTAATGAAGCAAAAACTAATGGAACCGCAATTAGTTTTAAAAGATTAACAAATATTGTTCCCAATGGTTTTATCCAGTCACTAGTAAATTCTACCCAAGCCAATCTAGAAGCTAAAAGACCATATAGAACCCCTAATACCATCCCAATAATTATCTTCCAGTGTAGAGCTATTTTTTTTCTCATATTAAATTTTATTAGTTTTACTTTTTAAATAAGCATCTACTAAAGATAAAGCCATCATAGACTCTACTACAGGTACCGCTCTTGGAACAACACAAGCATCATGCCTTCCCTTTGCCTTGAATTCTACTTCTTCTCCTTTTTCATTTATACTTTTTTGAGTTTGCAATATTGTAGAGACCGGCTTAAAAGTCACTTCACAGTAAATATCATTTCCATTACTTAATCCACCTGTTATTCCTCCAGAAAAATTGGTCTTTGTAGTGCCATCTATATCTAAAATAACATCATTCACCTCACTTCCTTTTGCACTAGAAATATCCAACCCATCAAAACCGTATTTGTATCCATGAACAGCATTAATTGAGAGCATAGCTTTTCCTATTATAGCGTGTAACTTTTCAAAAACAGGCTCTCCCCATCCAGCAGGTACTCCTTTAGCAACACATGTTATTTCTCCACCAATAGTATCTCCCTGTTTTTTAATTTTCTCAACTAATTCTATCATTTTCTTTGCAATTGAAGAATCTGGACATCTGACTATATTTTCATCAATTTTAGAAAGATCAATATTTTTATAACATTTATTTAATCTTATTGAACCAACAGAACTAACATAAGCATTTATACTCACTCCTATTTCACTTAAAATCTGTTGAGCTAGTGAACCAGCTACCACCCAATTTGCTGTCTCTCGGGCAGAAGTTCTGCCTCCACCTCGATAATCTCTTAATCCATACTTTTTCTGATAAGTAAAATCCGCATGTGAAGGACGAAATATATCTTTTAAATGAAAATAATCTTTACTTTTTGCATCTTCATTTTTAAATACAAAACCAATTGGTGTTCCAGTTGAAACTCCTTCAAATACGCCTGAAAGTAGCTTAACCTTATCACTTTCTTTTCTTTGAGTAGTAATTTTTGATTGACCTGGTTTTCTTCTTTCTAGTTGGGATTGAATAAAATCAATATCTATTTTTATTCCGGAAGGACAACCATCTATAATTCCACCAATAGCTTTTCCGTGTGACTCTCCAAATGTTGTTAATCTGAAAATTTTCCCGAAAGTATTTCCCATAATGCAAATATAAGAATAAAGATTGATCTAAATTTTGTAAATTTGTGCATATGAAAACTGTAGTAAAAAACATTTCAGAATTAATTCAGACGGAATCATCTCCAAGAAAATGGGTTGCTGGTAAAGAAATGTCTAAATTAAACACTATAAAAGAAGCTTTTTTAGAATATGAAGATGGTATTATAACTTCCTTTGGTAACATGGAAGAATGGAAAGGCATTGAAAATTGGAATAACACAGAAATAATAGATGCAGATGGAGGGATGGTATTTCCTTCGTATTGTGATTCACATACTCATCTTGTTTTTGCTGGAAGTAGAGAAGGAGAATTTGTAGATAGAATAAAAGGACTTTCCTACAAAGAGATTGCAACAAGAGGTGGAGGAATATTAAATTCTGCAGAAAAGCTTCAACAAACTTCAGAAGACGAACTTTATGTTGGAGCTTTAGAAAGATTAAATAATCTTATTAAATTAGGAACAGGAGCCATAGAGATTAAAAGCGGATACGGATTAACTTTAGAAGCTGAACTAAAAATGTTACGTGTTATAAAAAGATTAAAAGAAACCACTGAAGTGTCTATAAAGTCTACTTTTCTTGGAGCTCACGCACTACCTAAAAAATTTAAAAACAATAAAGATAGATACATGGATTTGGTAATAAATGAGATGTTACCAATAGTAGCTTCAGAAAATTTAGCTGATTATATAGATATATTCTGTGAGAAAGGCTATTTTACAATAGAGGATACTAAAAGATTATTAGAAGCAGGTAAAAAATATGGATTACAAGCAAAAACACATGTAAATCAGTTTAACTCTATTGGTGGTGTAAAAACCTCTGTAGAGTTAGGAGCTCTATCAGTGGATCACTTGGAAGAAATGGAAGATCACGATTTTGAAGTTTTGAAAAATTCTAATTGTATACCAACTATATTACCATCTTGCTCTTTTTTCTTAGGAATACCGTACGGTCCTGCTAATAAGTTGATAGAAAATGGATTACCCGTAGCTTTAGCCTCTGACTATAATCCAGGATCTTCACCAAGTGGTAATATGAATTTTATAGCATCTTTAGGATGTATACAGATGAAAATGACGCCAGAACAAGTAATTAATGCGACTACAATTAATACAGCTTATGCTATGGGTATGGAAAAAGTACTAGGAAGCATATGTATAGGAAAAAAAGCAAATTTCTTTATAACAAAAGAAATACCATCTTATGCTTATTTAGCTTATAGTTTTGGGGACAATATAATTGAAAAAGTAGTTTTAAACGGTAAATTGATATAAAAAAAACGGACTTAATAGTCCGTTTTTTGTTTATTGATAAAATATATTGAATCTGTATTAAGCAGTTTTAATATCTTTAGCAACTGGTCCTTTTTCTCCTTCACCTACTTCAAAAGTAACTGATTGATTTTCTACCAACTTTTTGAATCCTTCCATTTGGATTTCACCAAAGTGAGCAAAATAATCTGTTCCGTCTTCACCAGTGATAAATCCGTAACCTTTTGTTGAGTTGAACCATTTTACTGTACCTTCCATAATTGTTTTTTTTAAATTTATATTTGTTAATGTCTCGAGAATTACCCCGAATCTGAGTGCAAATGTAAGTAATTTTTATTAAATAGTTTTATTTTTGATAAATCTCTCCTTTTGCAGAGAGTAATGTATTCTTTAAAAGCATAGAAATTGTCATAGGTCCTACTCCCCCAGGCACAGGTGTAATATAAGAACATTTATTTTTTACATCTTCAAAATTTACATCTCCTAATAGTTTCCAACCAGTTTTTGTTTTATTTGATTTAACCCTAGTTATACCCACATCAATAATACAAACTCCATCTTTAATCATATCGGAAGTTACAAACTCTGATTTACCAAGTGCTACAATTAAAATATCAGCTGATTTTGTAATTTCTTTTAGATTTTTTGTTCTACTATGAGTTAGAGTTACCGTGCAATTTCCAGGGTATTTATTCCTAGCCATCAAAATACTCATAGGAGAACCTACTATGTGACTTCTTCCAATAACTACACAATGTTTTCCGGAAGTTTGTACCTCATATCTTTTTAGAAGTTCTAATATTCCAGATGGAGTTGCGGGTAGATACGTAGGAAGATTTAAAGACATTCTCCCTATATTTGATGGATGAAAACCATCTACATCCTTTTTAGGGTCAATAGCTTCTGTAACTTTCATTTCATCAATATGATTAGGAAGCGGCAATTGAACAATTAACCCATCAATATTCAGATTATTATTGATTTTTTCCACTTCAGAAAGTAATTCTTTTTCTGTAACACTATTAGAAAGTCTAATTAGGGTAGATTTAAATCCTACTTTTTCGCAAGCCTTAACTTTAGCACTTACATAGGTTTCACTAGCTCCATCATTTCCGACTAAAATAGCAGCCAAATGAGGCGCTCTTCTTCCAGTAACAATTATAGATTTTACCTCATCTGCAATCTCATCTTTTATATTGTTAGATGTCTTTTTTCCGTCTAAAATTATCATATTTATATTATCTTATCCCTGGTATTCCACTTCCACCTTTCATCATTTGCATCATTTGTTTAGCCCCGCCTCCTTGCATCATTTTCATCATCTTACCCATTTGAGAAAATTGTTTGATTAGTTGATTAACTTCCTGAATAGAAGTTCCACTACCATCAGCAATTCTCTTCTTTCTACTTCCATTCAACACCATAGGATTTTTTCTTTCGTGTGGTGTCATAGAATAAATTATGGATTCAATACCTTTAAAGGCATCATCATCTATATCCACCTCTTTAATCATTTTACCCATACCTGGAATCATTCCCATCAAATCCTTCATGTTACCCATCTTCTTTATCTGTTGAATCTGCTTAAGGAAATCATCAAAACCAAAAGTGTTTTTTGCAATTTTCTTTTGCATTTTTCGAGCTTCCTCCTCATCAAATTGTTGTTGAGCTCGTTCAACTAGAGAAATAACATCTCCCATGCCAAGAATTCTAGATGCCATTCTATCTGGATGAAAGACATCTAAACCATCCATTTTTTCAGAAGTACCTATGAACTTAATTGGCTTATCTACAACAGAACGGATAGTAAGAGCAGCCCCACCTCGAGTATCACCATCTAACTTTGTAAGAACTACTCCATCAAAATTTAATATATCGTTAAATGCTTTAGCTGTATTTACAGCATCTTGTCCTGTCATAGAATCTACTACAAACAATATCTCGTTGGGATTAATCGCTTGTTTAACCTCCGCAATTTCCTTCATCATTTGATCATCTATAGCTAATCTACCAGCAGTATCTACTATTACTACATTATGTCCATTTGCTTTCGCATATTTTATGGCTTTTGTAGCAATTTCTACTGGATTTTTATTTTCAATTTCTTTGTATAAATCTACATTTACTTGATCTGCTAGTACACCAATTTGATCGATTGCAGCAGGACGATAGACATCACAAGCTACTAGCAAAGGTCTTTTATTCATTTTACTTTTTAGATGAAGTGCTAGTTTTCCAGAAAAAGTTGTTTTACCCGAACCTTGTAAACCTGCAATTAATATAATTGCGGGACTTCCTTTTAAATCTATTTCAGAATGAGAACTTCCCATAAGCTCAGCAAGTTCATCCTTCATAATTTTAGTAAGAAGTTGACCAGGTTCAATCGCAGTTAAAACATGCTGACCTAGAGCTTTTTGTTTTACTTTTTCAGTAAAAGATTTTGCTGTTTTAAAATCCACATCTGCCTTTATAAGGGCTTTACGGATTTCTTTCATGGTTTGAGCTACATTTATTTCGGAAATAGATCCTTTACCCTTTAGGGTCTTAAATGCTTTCTCTAACTTTTCTGATAAATTCTCAAACATAGTATGCGTTTCTTTTAATGTGTTGCAAATATAGTTTTTTGATTTATAGTAAAAAGAGAATGCTCTTAATTTCTTATACTAAGAATCCATATAAATAAAGAAATTAAGTGTAAGTAATAAGATGTTAGAAACAGAATTATTAAATCAAAAAAATTCTTCATCTCAACATGATTTTTTACATAAATGTTTTAAGCATAAACTAGTCTTCGTGCAATCTATTTTTTCGAATTATCCTTCTTGTAAAGAAATATACCGGAATCATAATCAATAAAAACATTCCTATTAAAGAAAAATAACTCTTATAAGACCTTTTTGACAGTTCCACTCCCTTTTCCAAAGATATAATTTCTGACTTAGAATATCTTTTAAGATTCGCTAGAGAATCTTTTTTCTCCTCCATATCAAAAAACTGAACTGTAAGCCTAACATTTTCCCCATCAACAAAATTATCCAATACAAACTTTTGAGGATAGGAATCTTTATCCGATAAAACATTATTTACCCAAGCCCCTTTCAATATATTATTCAAATCCTCCTCAGAAATTTCAGGAAATACTACAATTGAGTCTGAAAGACTAAGCTGAGAAACAACTCTCTTTTCTGGGTTAAAATAATCCACATAAGCATAAAAGGTGTCTTGTAGTCTATTTTCTGGACCCATTGACAATAACAAAATACTAATCAATGCTCCAGCAGCAAAAAACTTAAATCTTCTAAACATAATTTATAATGCTGTAATAATTAAATCCAAATCCTTATATGGAAAGTCAAACATTTTACTTAATGTTTTATTCGTCATCATATTCTTAAAAGTATATATGCTACTTCTAATTCCCTCATCTTTTTTAATCAAGTTCTTTATTCCACCCTCTTCTCCCATTTTTATCAGAATTGGAGAAATAACATTACAAATAGCATAAGATGAAGTACGAGCAACTCTAGAAGCTATATTTGGAACACAATAATGAATAACTCCGTGCTTAGTAAAAATAGGATTTTTATGAGATGTTACATCTGAAGTTTCAAAACATCCCCCAGAATCTATACTTACATCGATTATCACAGAACCTTCTTTCATTTCTTTTATCATTTCCTCACTCACCACACAAGGTGTTCTACCATCACCAGAACGTAAAGCTCCCACTACAACATCCGCCCTCCTCAATGCTTTTCTTAATATTTTTGGAACTATTAAAGAAGTACTTATATTTCTGTTAGAAATGTCTTCGAGCCTTTTTAATCTAGAAAGAGAAGTATCAAAAACCCTAACATTTGCTCCTAAACCTATGGCTGTTTTACAAGCATATTCCCCTACTGTTCCCGCTCCTATAATTACCACATCTGTTGGTGATATTCCTGTAATACCACCAAGAATTAAACCCTTTCCATTATTTACATTACTTAAGTACTCAGAAGCAATTAACAATGAAGAAGTACCCGCTATCTCACTCATACTTCTTAGAAGTGGAAGTTTTCCTTCATTATCTCTAATATGTTCTATAGCTATGGAGGTGATATTTTTTTCTAGTAAAGATTGAAAATATTTCTTTTCTCTTGTTTCTAATTGAATAGCAGATATAAGTTGTTGGTCTTTTTTTAGAAGCTTTATTTCCGAATCAGTGGGAGGCTCAATTTTTATAACCACATCGGATTGATATACCTCTTCTTTACTAAAAACAATTTCTGCTCCCGCATCAGAATACTCCTTGTCAGAAAAATTAGCCCCATCTCCTGCGGTACTCTCTAAAACAATATAATGACCATTATGCACTAATAAAGATACCGCATCAGGAGTTAACGAAATTCTATTCTCTTGAAAGGATGTCTCTTTAGGAATTCCTATTTTCAACTTTTTAAAGTCTAGTTTCTCTTCTAACATTTCTTCCTTAGTTAAAATACCAAAACTTCCATAAACATTCTCTTTTTTCATAATTTATAAAATTTCTATTATTCTACTTTCTTTATTTTTAGTGATCTTTATTTTCATCGCTTCATCTGGAATAAGAGATGAAACCTTTTCAGGCCATTCTACAAAACACAAGCTATTCTTAAAAAAATATTCCTCATAACCCATATCTAAAGCCTCTTCCTCATCTTTTATCCGATAAAAATCAAAATGATATACAGAATCTCCTAATGAAGAAATATACTCATTTACAATAGAGAAAGTAGGGCTACTTACATTATCTTTTATTCCTAATTCTTTACAAATAACTTTAATCAAAGTTGTTTTTCCTACTCCCATTTCGCCATAAAAACAGATAATATCTCTGTTTTTTCTGTTGTTTAGTATTATCTTTGAAAGATCGTCTAATTCTGAGATGCAATTTACAACAATTTTCATTAATTTTTTTTAGATTTTAAAGTTACTACTGGAATTAACATTTCTTCTAATGAAATACCACCGTGTTGATAGGTATTTTTATACACTTTAACAAATTGATTATAGTTGTTTTGATACACAAAATACATATCTTCTTTAGCAAAGATATATTTTGAACTTACATTTTGCTTTGGTAAAAAATATTCCTCAGGCCGATCCATTACAAACACATCACTTTGTATAAAATCTAAATTCTTTCCTTGCTTATATCTAAGGTTAGAATTTACATTTCGATCTCCAATTAACTTTGAAGGCTTATTTACATTTATAGTACCATGATCGGTTGTAATAACTATATTTGCTTCCTGTTTAGCTATTTGCTTCATTATATCTCTTAATGGAGAGTGATCGAACCAAGAAGCAGTTAAAGAACGATATGCCGCATCATCATCTGCAAGTTCCTTTATAACTTTCATATCAGTCCTGGCATGCGAAAGCATATCAACAAAATTATAAACAATTACATTTATATCATTTGCCTTCATATTAGGAATCCTATTTACTACTTTTCTTCCAAAATCAATGTTTGTTATCTTTGTATAAGAATGTCTTGAATCTCTTCTTCCCAATCTTTGTAACTGATCAATAAAGAAATCTTCTTCAAACATATTTTTTCCTCCCTCATCTTCATCATTTTTCCATTTATCTGGAAATCTTTTCTCAATTTCAGATGGTAACAAACCAGAAAAAATGGAATTTCTGGAATATTGTGTTGCGGTTGGCAAAATACTAAAGTACAATTCATCTTTTACAAGATCAAAATCTTGCAAAATAGTAGGTTCAATTATTTTCCATTGATCATACCTTAAATTATCAATTACAATAAAGTAAGTTGGTATCCTTTCTTCAATTAATGGAAGAACTTTCCTTCTAACAATATTATGAGAAAACAATGGAGCATCCTTTCCATTTATCCAGTCTTTATAATTATTTTTTATAAACTTAAAAAATTGTGTGTTTGCTTCTGTTTTCTGCATAGAAAGAATATCCTCAACACTTCTATCACCTGCTTGATCTAATTCAAGCTCCCAATAGGTCAATTTTTTATAAATATCTCTCCATTCATGTTTATCCAAATTAGAAGATATACTCATTGCGATATTTCTAAATTCTGTTTGATAATCTCTAGTATTTTTTTCCTCAATTAATCTACCAGTATCAATATTCTTTTTTATAGAAAGTAAAATCTGACTTGGATTTACAGGTTTAATTAAATAATCTGATATTTTAGATCCGATC
>CAJXFN010000004.1 GCA_913052655.1 uncultured Flavobacteriales bacterium
CAACATTAAATAAATTAAGATTAGATTATGATAAAATATTAGAGACTTATCTAAACATTCAAGATAAGTACAGTGATAATGATGATCAAGGACTAACTAACGATGATGATCTTTTTGAAGAACCGAAAAAGGAAAAAGTTTCACATTCTAATAAAAGAAGTAAGACTCCTACTCTTGATAATTTTGGTAGAGATTTAACTTTCTTAGCAGAGGAAAATAAGTTGGATCCTATTGTTGGAAGACATAAAGAAATCGAAAGAGTGTCTCAAATATTGAGTAGAAGAAAAAAGAACAATCCAATATTAATTGGAGAGCCAGGTGTTGGAAAGTCTGCTATAGCTGAAGGTTTAGCATTAAGAATTGTTCAAAGAAAAGTTTCTAGAATATTGTTTAACAAAAGAATAGTAATGCTAGATTTAGCAGCCTTAGTAGCTGGAACTAAATACAGAGGTCAGTTTGAAGAAAGAATGAAAGGTATAATTACAGAATTGAATGACAATCCAGATATTATACTATTTATTGATGAGATTCATACTCTTGTAGGTGCCGGAGGAGCTTCTGGATCTTTAGATGCCTCTAATATGTTTAAACCTGCTTTAGCAAGAGGTGAGTTGCAATGTATAGGAGCTACTACTCTTGATGAATATAGGCAGAATATTGAAAAAGATGGTGCTTTAGAAAGAAGATTTCAAAAGGTTATTGTGGAACCAACTACTGTAGAAGAAACACTTGAAATTCTTCATAATATAAAAGACAGGTATGAAGAGCATCATAATGTAGACTACACAGATGAAGCTTTAGAGGCTTGTGTTCATTTAACAAATAGATATATGAGTGATAGATATCTTCCGGACAAAGCTATTGATGCATTAGATGAAGCTGGATCCAGGGTTCATATTAATAATATAGAGGTTCCTAAGAACATATTAGATTTAGAAACAGATCTAGAAAGTATTAAATCTGAGAAACAAGATGCTATCAGTAAACAAAAGTTTGAAGACGCTGCAACTATTAGAGATAAAGAAAAAACTGTAGAGTCTAAATTAGAACACGCGAAAAAAATATGGGAGAATCAATTAAAAAGTAATAAGGAGCTTGTTACAGAAGTAAATGTAGAAAATGTAGTCTCAATGATGACAGGGATTCCAGTGCAAAGAGTAGCTACGCATGAAAGTAATAAGTTATTAAATATGCCTGAGAATTTAAAGAGTAGCGTCATTGGACAGGATGATGCGGTGGATAAAATTGTAAAAGCTATAAAGAGAAATCGAGTTGGTTTAAAAGATCCAGATAAACCAATTGGTTCTTTTATTTTTTTAGGTCCAACAGGTGTTGGAAAAACACAACTCGCTAAATCTTTATCAAAAGAAATGTTTGATTCTGTTGATTCTTTAATTAGAATTGATATGAGTGAGTATATGGAAAAGTTTGCAGTTAGTAGATTGGTTGGGGCTCCTCCAGGATATGTAGGTTATGAAGAAGGGGGGCAGCTTACTGAAAAAGTTAGAAGAAAACCCTACTCTATTGTTCTTTTAGACGAGATTGAAAAGGCACATCCAGATGTATTTAATATTCTTCTACAGGCTTTAGATGATGGTCTATTAACAGATAGTATGGGAAGGAAGGTTAGTTTTAAGAATACTATTATTATCATGACATCTAATATTGGATCGAGACAATTAAAAGATTTTGGTCAAGGTGTTGGATTTAATACGTCATCAAGAAAGGCTGATATTGATTCATATTCAAAGGGAGTTATTCAAAAAGCTTTGTCAAAAAGTTTTGCCCCAGAATTTTTAAATCGAATTGATGATGTTGTAATTTTCAATAGTCTAACTAAAGAAAATATAAATCTAATAATTGATATTGAGATGAAGGGAATATTAAGTAGAATCAAGGATATTGGATATACTGTTAAAATCACGGAAAATGCAAAAGATTTTATTGCTGAGAAAGGATATGACAAAAACTTTGGAGCAAGACCATTAAAAAGAGCTATCCAGAAATATTTCGAAGACCCTCTTGCTGAAGAAATAATAGCTTCTAATGTTTCAGAAGGAGACAGTATTAAAGTAGATTTGAAGAAAGATAATACAGGGCTTGCTATAAAAGTTTCTAAATCAAAAAAGAAGATGTCCGCAGTTAAAAAGAAGGAGAAAACTAGTTAAAAGTACTCCATTCTGTTTTAAATAATGGAGTAATTTGTGTCTGTCCCTTTGAGGAATTAATGAGTTTTTTGAGAATAAGCACTAAAATACCTTAAATATCCATCTATTAATGAGTTATGTACCTTACTCCCTTCAACTGCGGAAAAAGATTCTATAATTCTTTTAAACATACCAACATCCAAATTTTCTATTGATTCTTTTCTTTCTTTTGACATCAATATAGTTGCTTCTATGATGTTCTGTGTAATTTCTTTAGAGTTTTTTAATTGTAATTTTTCTGTATTTATACTTGAAAGCATGTCCTCTACTAATGTATTTTTTCTTAAGTCACAAAATAAGAAATATCCTCCTGGTTTTAAAACTCTAGTAACTTCATCAATAAATTTATTCATAGAAGTATAACAATGCGAGGATTCTACATTTATTATAGCGTCAAATGTATTATTTTCAAAAGGTAAATTTTCAGAATCTCCAGTTATAAAAGATAAATTATCAATATTATATTTTTTATTACAATTTTTTACTGCTGAAGGACTTATATCTAATCCTACCACTTCCTTTGTATTCAAATATCTGGAAATATATGAAGCGCCTCCTCCTCTGCCTGAACCAATTTCTAAGATTTTTTTATTCTCCAAATTAACTTGAGTAGCTACATGATGGTATAAATTAATTGAATATCTGTTGAATATATCTTCTTCTTTTAGATTTAAATTTAAACCCTCGCTAGCAAATCCATAATTCATGAATTGTATATCTGGTACTTTATTTGCAAATATGGTATACCAATTCTTCCAGAATATTTTTTTAAAAAATGGAAATATATTAAATATATAATAGAAGAATTTGTAAAACATTAATTTTCTTCAGAGTTTTTCATATAAGTTTCCATAACTTTTGAGCTCATCCCCATATTAGAGAATCCACCATCATGATATAGATTTTGCATAGTTATTTTTTTTGTGTAATCTGAAAATAATGAAATACAATAATTTGCACAATCTTCTGAAGAAGCGTTTCCTAATGGTGAAAGATCATCCGCAAACTTGAAAAATCCATCAAAACCATCAACTCCACTGCCAGCAGTTGTAATAGTTGGGGATTGAGAAACAGTATTTATTCTAACATTTTTTCTTAATCCATAATGATATCCAAAACTTCTAGCAATAGATTCTAAAAGAGCTTTGTTGTCGGCCATGTCGTTGTACGAATGAAATACTCTCTGAGCAGCAATATAAGAAAGTCCTACAATTGACCCCCACTCATTCATGGCGTCTAAATCCCAAGCTGATTTAATTGTTTTATGAAAAGACATGGCGGAAACATCCATTCCTTTTTGAGTCCAGTCATAGTTCATTTCATAATACTGCTTTCCTTTACGTACATTTACAGACATGCCAATTGAGTGTAATACAAAATCAATTTTACATCCAAAGTGATCCATTGTTTTTTCGTATAAATTAGTAAGATCTTCAGTATTTGTCGCATCTGCAGGAATAACAATTGAATTTGTTATTTCCGCAAGTTTATTAATAGTTCCCATTCTTAGTGCTATAGGTGCATTAGTTAGTACAATTTCAGCTCCTTCATTATGAGCGAACTCTGCTACCTTCCATGCAATCGACTTACTGTCTAAAGCACCAAATATGATCCCTTTTTTTCCTTTTAAAATTCCGTTTGGCATTTTTATTGTTTTTTTTTTTTTTTTTTTGAAATACAAAGATATAAATTATTGACTTAATAATTCTTTTGCATTTATAATTGATGATTCTGTGACTTTCTTTCCACTCAACATCTTTGCAATTTCTTGTATACGCTCCTCTTTGTTAAGTAATTTTATCTCAGTAATAGTTCTATCAGAAAGTTCTTTTTTGTATACTTTAAATTGGAAACATGCTTTTGAAGCGATTTGAGGTAAATGAGTTACAGAAATAACTTGTCTATATTGACTTATATCTTTCATCATTTCAGACATTAGATCTGCTATTTCACCAGAGACGCCTGTATCAATTTCATCAAATATTAAGCATGATAAGTTCTCGTAATTTGAAGTTAAGTAAGAGAAACATAGCATTAATCTTGATAGTTCTCCACCTGATATAACCTTGTGTATCTCTTGTACTTCTGATCCTTTATTTGCAGAAAACAAAAATTTAATATCATCTACACCATTTGGAGAAAATTCCTCCTTCTTAGTTATATCTATCTTAAAAATAGGTGACTTAATACCTAATTTTCTTAACTGACTCTCTACTTCTATTGTGAATTTATCGCATGCAGACATTCTTTTTTTTGTCAATTTTTTTGAAGAAAAGATAAGTTTGTCTTTAACCTTAGATAGTTTTTGATTTTTCTCCTTAATAATAGAATCAAAATCTGAAGATGCTTTAAGTTTAAGATTCATTACCTCTAGTAAATCCAATAACTCAGAAACATCATTTTTTCTGTGTTTTACCAATAATGAATTTAATGTGTCTAATCTATTAGATATATTAACAAATTCTTCAGGATCTAATTCTATAGATTCAGATTGAGATCTTAAATCTTCTTCTAAATCCTGTAGGTCAATTCTAGCAGAAGATATCCTATCTTTTAATTTATAGAGTGATTCTGAGAAATCTGAGATCTTTTTTAAATCACTTTCAATTTCTGATATTTTTGAGTTTACCCCTCCATCAGCAGAAAGTTTTTGCATTACTCTTGATAAATTTTCAAGTATCGAACTAGAATTCTCGAATAACTTATATTTTGATTCTAATTGTTCTTTCTCACCTACTCTTAAATTAGAATTTTCTAATTCATTAATTTGAAATTTTAAAAAGTCCATTTCAGAATTAGACAAAATATTTGTTTCATTAATTTTTGTGATTTCTAAATTTAGAGAAATATACTCTTTGTAAATAGATTGATATTCTGTTAATTGAGTGTTGGAATGAGATATTTTGTCTAAAAAATCAAGTTGATTTTCCGGTAATTTTAAACTTAAAGATTGATTTTGAGAATAAATCTCTAAAAAATTTGAAGTAATTAGATTTAATACAGATAAAGTTACAGGGGTATCGTTAATAAAGGCTCTGCTTTTTCCTGATGTTAATATCTCTCTTCTAATTATGGTTTCTGAATCAAAATCAATTTTATTTTCAATAAAAATATTTTTTTTATTATTTTCAATTATTAAAGAAAGTTCAACTACGCATTTTATATTTTTATCAAATAGTGATTCTTTATCAGATCTCTTTCCAGTCAATAATGCAATTGCTTCCAATATGATTGATTTTCCTGCTCCAGTCTCTCCAGATATAACACTAAATCCACCTGAAAAATCTATCTCTAAATTTTTAATTAGAGCAAAGTTTTTAATTAGGAGTTTTTTTATCATTTACCTCCCTTCTGAATTATTTGTAATCGACTGATATAATGTTGAGTTAGAAGGATCTACTTCAACTAAAGTTTTAATTATTCTAGCTTGTTCATTAGGATATGCTTCGGAATAAATTTTAGATATTTCTTCAGCTTTTGCATCAAAAAATAATTTTAAAATAAATGCAGATGGATTCTCTCTATAAATTTTTCGTATTTCTTCTATGGACTCAGTGATTTCAAATCTTGCGTCATCCGGCTCTTCAAATAACTTATCCATTCCTAATCTATGGTACCTGTAGAATATATCATGGATATTTCCATATCTGGAATCTAGAAAATCATGAGCTATCCAATACCTATTTTTATCATTTTCAAATGCTTTCCATCCTATTTCTGGAGCATTTTGACAGTTATTTACAATGTTTTGAGCTTTAACAAAATATTCCATGCCACCTTGATCTGAAAATGATGCAAAATCTAACCCTAGAATAATATTCACATAAAAAGCTAATACAGATGTTAAATTTGATAAATTAGAAGTTTCTGAAAATTCTAAGGACTGGTACTCAAGATATTTAAATCTGAAATTTTTATCATTATAGTTAAATAATGTAGACTTGTATGATGTTCCGTAAATTGGTCTAGTACTTTGTACTTGTAAAGTAGCTTTAAACTCATCATTGGACACTCTTTCAGTGATAGATATTAAGAAGGTACATTCAATTCTTTCTTCATTCTGAATTTGAGTTTTAGTCCATTGGGTATTGTTTAAAAACTCATATATCGAGGTTTGTAATGTTTGAAATATCTTTCTGTCTGATGTTTGAATCTGGGACGCATTTACTTGTACATTACATAATAATTCTTGAGAAAATATAGATGTGCTTAAATACATACAGAATATTAGTATAGAAATCCTCATTGTTTTTTAATTTTTTTTAAGACGAAAGAAACAATGTCTTTAGCTACTTCTGACTTTTCTTTTAAGTCAAAATCAGTTATTGTTAAATCTTTTTCAATTATACTAATTTTATTAGTATTGAAACCAAATGTAGATTCCTTATCTCTGGTGGAGTTTAAAACAATTAAATCCAGATTTTTATCTTGAAGTTTTTTAATTGCATTTTCCTTTTCCTTTTCTGTTTCTAAGGCAAATCCAATTATTAATTGCGAATCCTTCTTTTTTTTAGACATTTCTTTTAGTATATCTATATTTTTTTCAAATGAAATGTTCCAAACATCTTCTGTTTTTTTCACTTTTTCAGTGTAATAATCAGTAGGCTTGTAGTCTGAAACGGCAGCAGAAAAAATAGAAATATCTGAATTTGGAAAAATGGTATCCACCTCATAAAACATTTCGTCAGCAGAAACAACATTAATTTGCTTTATATTGGGATGGTTTGATTTTAGGTTAGATGGTCCCATTATTAGATTTACTTCCGCTCCTTTTTCAGCTAAGGCTATAGCAATTTCTAATCCCATTTTTCCAGAAGATCTGTTTCCAACGTAACGAACAGGATCTATATTTTCTTGAGTTGGACCAGCTGTAACTAAACAACTTTTTCCATACAATTCCTTTTGTTTGTTTAAATCTTTAATAACAAAATCTATAATTTCTTGAGGTTCAGCCATTCTACCCTCTCCTATTAATCCGCTAGCTAATTCTCCATGATTAACTGGTATCATTTTATTCCCAAATTCTTGAAGTTTCTTAATATTATTTTTTGTTGAAGGATGTTTGTACATATCAAGGTCCATAGCAGGAGCATAATAAACTGGGCATTTAGCAGATAGATAAGAAGCAATTAATTGATTGTTACAATTACCTTCTACCATTTTTGACATACTCTTTGCGGTGGCGGGAGCGATAATCATTAAGTCTGCCCAAATACCTAAATCTACATGGTTAATCCATTCATTTGTCTCTTTATCAATTACAGAAGTTATTACTTTGTTTCCAGATAAGGTAGAAAGTACTAGAGGACTAACAAAATCTAAAGAAGCCTCAGTTTGAATAACTTTTACTGAAGCTCCTATTTTTTTTAGTAATCTGACAATATATGTAGATTTATAAGCCGCGATGCTACCAGTGACTCCTAATAAAACTTTTTTTCCTTTAAGCATTTGGTTCAGAATCGAAGTTTATCTCCTCATCTTTTGATTGAATATAAACTTCATCTTCCATTAATTCTTTTAAGGCAATCGCCCAGGGCTTAGGAAGCCTTTCGTAAAATCTTGAAACGGCAATCTGTTCTGAATTCTCAAAAACTTCTTCAAGTTGCTCGTTGTTTGTTGCGAATTCTTCAAGTTTATTAATCAACTCTTCTTTTAAATCTCTATTAATTTGAGAACTTCTCTTTGCAATTATAGAGATTGAATTATAGATATTACCAGTTTTTTCACCTAATTCTATTAGGTCCCTAGTTATAGTTGTCTTCTCCGCTCCTGTTTTTTTGTAATTCATTTGTTAATTGTTTAAATTAATTAAGGTTTTTCTTGTTTGTTCTTCTATTTTTTTCGCCTGTTTTATATATTTACTATTAGGGTAATTATCATTAAAAACTAAATAGGCGTCTATAGTATTTTGTAATCTTTCTTCAATTTTTGAACTTATACTGTTTATTGCTAATTCATATGACGATTTTAAAATTAGGAAATGGGCTTCTTCTCTATGTTTGTTTCCTGGAAAATCTATCAACATATTATTTAATGAAATAATTGCAGATTTATAATATTCAGTAGTATAATATTGTTTTGCGTTTTCAAAAGCTTTATAGGCTAATTTATTATGTAATTCTAAAATAAGATTCTCACACTCTGTTTTTTTACTTCCTTCAGGGTATTTATTTATGTACTCTTGCAATTCACCAATTGCTTTTTGAGTATAAGTAGCGTCTAAAGAATAAGAAGGAGATTCTAAGTACACACAATATGCACCCATAAAGAAACATTCTTCTACATGAGATCCATTAGGAAAAGTACTTACATAATTTTTAAATAAGTATGAGGAAGTTATGAAATCTGAGTTATTATAATGACAGTATGCTAAATAATACATTACTTCCTCAGACTTTTTTGTAGCTCTTAACATTGTAGTTAACTCTCTAAACAATGGCATTGCTCTAGCAAAATCTTCTTTTTCGTAATATTCAATAGCTTTTTTATATTTATAGTCTACATCAGAACTTTTTAATACTTTTTGGTACTCACCACAAGAAAATAAAAGTAATACAATAGATATAAATAATAAGTGTTTTTTCATATTTTAAAAATGATCGACAAAAATACTGTTATTTTACTATGAAACCAAATTTTTTTTTTGATCTATTTTAAACTCATTAAAACATCTAATATTGTATTAATAATATAATCACTTTGTAATTAATTTATTATTATTATTTTCGGCAAATTAAAATTAATTAAATTCTAAATAAAAATGACGAAACAAAATAATGAAGTATTTGGACACCCTAAAGGTTTAATTTATTTGTTCTTTGCTGAACTTTGGGAAAGATTCTCTTATTATGGAATGAGAGCCTTATTGACTCTATACATGGTAAACGAGTTCTTTTTATATATTACTGATGAAGCTGCTAGAGAAGAAATGTCAATTGGTATCTTTGCTGCCTATGGATCTTTAGTTTACGCTACACCTGTAATTGGAGGTATGATTGCGGATAAATATATAGGTTTTAAAAAATCTATAATGTTGGGAGGAATACTAATGGCTTTAGGTCATTTCTTTATGGCTTTTTATTTTGACGCTGAAGATTTTACAAATGGGTTATTTGGATTGCCAATACAAGATATAAATGGATTCTTTTTCTATGCCGCATTAGCATTATTAATTGTAGGTAATGGGTTTTTTAAACCCAATATTTCTACTATGGTAGGTAGATTATACTCTGAAGGAGATGATAGAAGAGATTCTGGATTCACAATATTTTATATGGGAATTAATATCGGTGCATTTTTAGCTCCACTCGCTTGTGGATACTTAGGCATGAGTGATGACTGGGGATGGCACTATGGTTTTGGAGCTGCTGGTATTGGAATGTTAATTGGTTTAATATTTTTCTGGAGAGGAATAAAAGATGGTGTGTTTATTGAAAATGGAGATCAACCTCTTGAGTATAAGGATAAAAAAATGTATGGATTAAGAACAGACTACTTCTTTTATTTAGTAGCTATATTGCTAGTGCCTATTTCTGCTTTTTTAGTGAGATACAATGCATTAGAATTAATTGGGGAATTACATCTACATTCATCTATCTTAATTGTTTTGTTGATTATTATTTTAGGAATTATAGCTAAAAATATGATAAGTTTGTCTAGAGTAGAAAACTTAAGATTAGTTACTGTTTTAGTTCTAACATTATTTATCACTGTTTTTTGGTCATTTTTTGAACTTGCTGGTACTGCAATTACTTTATTTGCTGAAAGAAATGTAAATTTAGTTTTGTTAAATGCTTCACAAACAAATGCAATTAATCCTGGTTATATCATGTGTCTAGCTATTCCATTTTCTTTAATGTGGGTAGCTCTTGCTAAAGTGCAAAAAAACCCAATAACTCCTATAAAATTTGCTTTAGGAATTCTTCAATTAGGTTTAGGATTTTTAGTGTTTGCTTTGAGTGCTCAATATATGGATGCTGCAGGTAAAACACCTTTTATATTTCTAATGATTGGTTATTTTCTAATGACTACTGGAGAATTGTTCATTTCTCCTATTGGCCTTAGTAAAGTTACCGAATTATCTCCAAAGAAAATGACTGCGTTCATGATGGGAGTATATTTCTTATCTTCATCTTTTGCACATTATATTTCTAAATTTATAGCGAATGCTACAATTACTGGTTCTGAGGAAGTTCCTGAACCGGGATTTATGACAACAATGATTGAAAAGGTTACAGGGTTTGTTGGAGCAACTACTGATTCTACTGTTGAAGGTGTTCAATCATTGTTAAATTATACTTCTGTGTTTACGCAAGTTGGAGTTGTAGCAATAGGAATGGCTATTTTAGCGTTTATCTTAACACCTATTCTGAAAAAATGGATGGGTGGAGTTCATTAATCAAATAAAAAAACAAAAAACTATGAAAAAATTAATCTTATTATTATTAGTCTCTTTTTCTTTAAATTCATTTTCTCAACAATCGACATTAGAATGGCATACTGATATGAACAAGGCAATTGAAATTTCAGTAAAAACACAAAAACCTATGCTTTTATTTTTTACTGGTTCTGATTGGTGCGGATGGTGTAAACGATTAGTCAAAGAGGTTTACGATAAACCAGAATTTGCGAAATGGGCTAAAAATAATGTTGTTTTAGTAGAAATTGATTTTCCAAGAAGATCAAAACTATCTGAAGAAACTCAAAAACAGAACAGAGAACTTCAGCAAATGTTTGGAGTACGAGGTTATCCTACTATTTGGTTTGTAAAACCTGAAACAAAAAATCAGGCTTCAGTTAATTTATCTCAGTTAGGAAGTACAGGTTATGTTGCTGGTGGGCCAACTAAATGGATAGAATCTGCTGAAAAGATATTAAGTAACAAATAACATGAAAAAATTAACACTTCTTTTTTCAGTTCTATTTTTTACATTTAACTCTTTTTCTCAGGGTACTAAACAAAACAAGATCAATTGGATTACACTAGAGAAAGCTGAAGAGTATTCAAAAAAATATAATCAGAATATTTTACTTTTCTTTTACAAACCTAATTGTGAATATTGTGATAAAATGAAAAAAGAAACAATTTCAGATCCTGAAGTTATAAATTTAATTAATACTAATTTTTTACCTGTAAGAATCAATGGATATACTAAGGAAATAATAACTTTCAATGGTGAAAAATATATAAATGAACAACCTGTTGATAAAGGAAACTCATGGAGACATGATTTTTATTTCGAATATGCAAGATATAAAGATGGAGTTATAACTCCTACTTTTGTAGTTATTAATCCTAAATTAGAGAAAATTACTCAGTTTACAGGATATCAACCAAAGATTCAATTTTTGAGAGGAATTAAACGATTTACAAAATAAAAAAAAGGAGTTGTATTTTCAACTCCTTTTTTTTGTGGGTGACTGATGGGATTCGAACCCACGACTCCCGGCACCACAAACCAGTGCTCTAACCAACTGAGCTACAGTCACCGTTTCGAGATGCAAATATAAAATTTACTTATAAAAAAAAGTATAATTCAATATAAATCTTTATTAAGTTTGCAGGGATGACAAAAACAAAAAATAAAAAGACTTTACTTGTAGAGGGAATGACTTGTTCAAATTGTGCTTTAGGAATTCAAAAGCATCTTATCTCTAAAGGATTAGAAGAAGTAAATGTGAGTTTTTCTACAGGGGAAGTTTGTTATTCATCAAGTGTATATAAAGTAAGTGAGGTAAAAAATATAATAAAAAAACTTGGATATAGAATAACTGAGAATAATAAAAAGAGTAAATATACCTTACAAGAAAGGTTATTTTTATTTGCATTATTATTTACAGTTCCATTGTTTTCACATATGTTTCTCTCAGGTGAATCAATCTTACATAAACCTTTAATTCAATTTTTACTTTGTTTTCCTGTATATATTGTTGGTACTTGGTATTTTGGAAAAAGTGCTTGGTCTTCTGTTAAAAGCAGATCTTTAAATATGGATGTCCTAATTACAATAGGGAGTTCTGCGGCTTTCATTTATAGTACTTATGGATGGTATCTATACAATGGTACAGAGTTAGCTCATAAGTTCCTATTTTTTGAGACTTCAGCGACAATAATAACATTAGTATTACTTGGTAATGTTCTTGAACATAGAAGCGTGAAACAAACTACTACTTCTATTATGGAATTATCAAAAATTCAAAATACCCAAGCAAAGATTGATAGAAACGGCGAGGTATTTGTTGTAGATTTTGATAATATTAAAGTTGGTGATATTTTAATTATAAATAGTGGAGACAAAATAGCTATAGATGGTGTTATTTTAGAGGGTTTTGCAAGTGTTGATGAATCAATGATTACTGGAGAAAGTATATCTGTAGAGAAAGAGATTGGCGAAGAAGTTATTGGTGGAACAATTCTAATTTCTGGTAATATTAAAGTTAAAGCTAATCGAGTTGGTAAAGACACGCTATTATCTAATATTATTGATTTAGTGAAAGATGCTCAAAATAATAAGCCTAAAATTCAAAAATTAGGTGATAAAATAAGTTCTTATTTTGTTCCTGTTGTAGTATTCATTTCTATTATAACCTTTTTACTATCCTATTTTGTTTTTAAAATTGAAATAGTAGATTCTTTACTTAGATCTATAGCGGTATTAGTTATTTCTTGTCCATGTGCTATGGGATTAGCTACACCTACAGCTATTATTGTAGGTATAGGAAGAGCTGCTAAAAATGGGATTTTAATAAAAGGTGGTAATACCCTAGAGAAATTTGCTTCTATTAGACATATGTTTTTTGATAAGACAGGAACTATTACCTCTGGAAATTTTAAGATTAAAAATTTAAATGTAATTAATGAAGATGAAAGTTTTGTAAAAACCATTATTTATAATCTTGAGCAACACTCTTCTCATCCAATTGCATCTTCATTAGTACGGGAGTTAAAAGATTATTCTGAACAGATGAATCTTAAAGAAATAACAGAAGTAAAAGGTATCAGTATTTCAGCTATTTATAAAGGTGATAAATATATAATAGGTTCTAAAAGAATTTTAAAAGAAAAAATAGAAACATCTCACGATATTTATTTGATTAAGAATGATGTTTTAATTTCAACAATTGATATTGTTGATGAGATGAAAGAAAATACTAGTGAAATAATAAACTCTTTAAAGAATTTAAATATTGAATGTAGTTTAATAAGTGGAGATAAAAAATCTAAATGTCTCGATGTAAGCAAGAGTATCAACTTTAAATCTGTATATTCAGAAAAATTACCAAATCAAAAACTTGAAATTATTAAAGAACACAATTTAAAATATAATACAGCAATGATTGGAGATGGAATAAATGATGCTCCCTCTCTTTCTGAATCAACTATTGGAGTTTCATTAGGAGAAGCTACAGGTGTTGCAATTCAATCTGCTGATATTATTTTATTAAATAAAAATAATTTAAGTCAATTGCCATTATCTTTTAAAATTAGTAAACACACTCTACTTACTATAAAACAAAATCTTTTTTGGGCATTCTCATATAATATTATTGCAATTCCTGTAGCTGCTTTTGGTTACCTGAATCCAATGTGGGGAGCTTTGTTTATGGCTTTTTCAGATATCGTTGTTATTGGAAATTCAATAAGGCTTAAGTATAAGAAATTAGATTAGGTCGGTTAAAGAATTAACCTTTAAATTTTGATTTGTTATGAAGCCCTCAGCATATTTGCAATTAGATTGTCTTCCTAAATCTTTAGCTCTATATTTTATACTTTCTAGAAAATCTTTTGAAGAAATTATAGTTTCTGATTCATTAGAATTAGGATTGTAAAATTGAGTTTTATAACACAGAACAGATTCTATTTTTTTATCCATCTCATTTGAAATATCAACTACAAAATCTGGTAAGATATTGTTGAATTGAATATAATGATAAATATGTTTAGGTCTCCAAACTTTCTGACTTGTATTTATCTTTTCCAAACCAGAAAGAAAACAAGAATCTAATGTAAGATCTGAAGCTCTTCCATGATCTGGATGTCTGTCGGATGGAGCATTTGTTATTACTATCTCAGGTTGATACTTTCTAATTTTTTTAATTAAATCTAACCTATTACTTTCATTGTTTTCAAAAAAACCATCTTTAAAACCCATGTTTTCTCTTGTATGGACACCAAGAACTTTTGTCGCTTTTTTTGTTTCATCATTTCTTGTAATAGATGTTCCTCTTGTTCCTAGTTCTCCATTGGTTAAATCAATAATTCCAACTTTAAAGCCTTGTTTTATATGCTTTAAAATGGTCCCAGCACATCCAAGTTCTACATCATCAGGATGGGCTCCAAAAACTAAAATATCTAATTTCATATTTTATATTTTTTGTTATTCAATTTAGCTAAAACAACAATGGTTAGAACGATTCCAATAGATATCCAAACCGTCATAGGGATTTCAACTTTATCTCCAGCTGCGTATGAATGAAGACCAGATAATAAATAATTAACTCCAAAATAAGTCATTAATACTGAATAGACGGCAAATGCAGACATTGTATTAAATGTCCATTTACTTTTCAGCGCTGGAATGAATCTCATATGTAATATGAAAGCGTAAACCAAAATACTCACTAGTGCCCAAGTTTCTTTAGGATCCCACCCCCAATATCTTCCCCATGATTCATTTGCCCAAATTCCGCCTAAAAAAGTACCAATAGTAAGCATATATACTCCTACAGTTATTGATCTTTCATTAATAATTGTTAACTCAGATATCCTTAAATTAAATATTTTTTTGTTGTTGGAGTTGGTGAATATCATTAAAGTAAGCGCTAACAGCCCAAGAAAACCTCCCAAAATTAAAAAACCATAAGAAGCTACTATTATTGACACATGTATCATTAACCAATATGAATTTAATACCGGCACTACATTTGTGATTGTTGGATCTAAATAACTAACAAAAGCAAATAAGAGAAGTAATGATGAAACACATGTAGTCATAGCTAAAGTTAAGTTTGATTTTTTACTAAAAATAATACCTGCGAGCATGGTAGCCCATACAGTATAAATCATTGCTTCATAACCATTTGTCCAGGGAGCATGATTAGATATTATCCACCTTGCAATTAAACCCAAAGTATGCAATCCCCAACCAAATAGAATAATATATTTTAAGAATTTAATAGAATCTAGTAAGTACTTACTTTGGTTTTTAAAAATAGAGATTATACAACAAATTAACATCAAGATACCAGTAAAGAAATACCATTTAAATAACAATGAAAAAACATCAATCTTGTTATATAATAGTTCAAGATTAATTTTAAATTTTGATTGTATTAAATCTTTTCCGTACTTATTTTGATAATCTTTAATATTATTTAATAATGTGTCACACAAGCTAAAATCTTTTGAATTGGTTGATTCCTTTAATGATTGGAGATAAAGAGTTAAAACATTAAAATTATATATAGAGTCTCCAATTGTTCTAGGATAGTTAAGTACTCCCTCCCATTTAGAATTATTTGTGTCAGTGTTAGGGAATATGTTCAAAAAATAATTATATGTTCCAGTGTTGATAATAGAAAATAGAATACTTAATCTCTCATCTACTTTAATAAGTTCTTTATCATATTTACTTTTATTTGCATCAGGAATGTTACTAGATTCTTTTATTTTATCTTTTAGGATATATTCCTTATTATCATTAAAAAAATCATCAAATGATAACATGTCTTTTTTAAAACCTAAATCTTCTAGTAATTGGCTGTTTTGAACTTTTACTAATGGAATCTTTCTCCACAATTGTGGATTACTTATAGCTCCCATTAAAATTTGAGTAGAGTTTAAATTATAAATGGTTTCTTTTCTACTAATTTTTCTTATCAGTTCAGAAGAAAGTGTTGAGATAGGTTTGATTCGTCCATCATGTTGTACTAGTAAACTTTCTAATTTATCTGAATGGTTAATATCAATAATGTTATCTTTTAGCAAGTTACTTGTACTTTCAATAGAATATGATTTAATTGAGAAAATAATTAATATTAAAATTGAAGAAATTTTCTTGATTTTATCTAGATTTTTAGTCAAAATTTGAAATCTTGTTTGCTTTTGAAAAAACACAAATATCATGCCAAGCATTAGAAAAAAATAACCAATATAACTTATGATTGTTCCCCACCAATCATGATTTACTGATAATATGGTACCACTTTCATCAGGATCATATGAAGATTGGAAAAATCTGTGTCCTTTATAATCTAAGACATTATTCATAAAAATTCTATACGGGATACTATCCTTTCCATCTAAAACTTCTACTTCAGAGGCGAAAGATGCCGGACTGTTAGATCCGGGATATTTTTCTAACTGAAAATCATGTAAATAGATATCAAATGGAGTTTTGAAAAACTTTGGTCCATATGTTAAATTAAAATTAAGTTTCCCAATACTAAATTCAGAACTATTAGGATACATACCCTTCCTTCCCTCTAAAGTAATTTTTTTTGAAAAATTTCCAGACTTGACTTTTAACAAAAGAGCGTCTTTTAATCTATTTTCATTTTTAGAGGTATTATCCATATTATTTGATGTGGAGTATTTGATAGATTCTTTTTCGTAAGAAAAGTCACTAAACATATACTTATTTGTTTTAATAGTTAACAATGACATTTTATTTAATTCAAACTCCTCACCAGCTTTGTAAATGTTTGGTGGAGTGCCGTCAGGTGGCATACTTGTAATTGAAATCTCATGTTCGGATACACATTTTAATATATTTTTATCAAAATAAAAATTAACTGCATTATCTCTTTTCTTATTAAATGTAAAGTTTACATCTTTGAAAGTTATTTCTTCTCCAATTAAAATATCTTTATTAATAAAGTCATTAACAGACAATTCAGTACCTTTTTTGTTTAAATCTCCTGATGATGATAGAGTAATTCCTTTAATATCTTTTTTTATCACAGAATCAGAAACATTTGGTAAAAAGTCTAAGTATGTAATAGAAAATTCTTCATCCAAATCTGAGTTTGAAATAGTAAAATAATTAGAAAATAACTGATTTAGTATTGGAGTTTTATCGTATCTCTTTGTAATTCCTGATAAATGTAATTTTTTATCATATCTGTATTGTTTTATTCCATCATTAACTTTTATTTGTAAGTATGCGTCATCTGATAAAAAGGTATTGGATTTATCACCTTCTTTAATTCTCATCATTCCTTCGTATCCAGTATATCTTGTAATTCCGGCACCTATTATTATTATTATAAATGATAAATGAAACGTAAGTGTGGCTAATTTTTCTTTTCTAAATAAATTATGTTTAAAAATATTTATTATTAACGTTATTGTGAGGAGAATCATAATAAGTTCAAACCACCAAACATTATAAATTATAGCTTTCGATGTTGATGAGCCAAAGTCATTTTCAATGAAAGTAGCATAGCCGATTGAAAAAGCCATAATCAATATTAAAAATGTGGCAAATTTCATTGAAGATAATAAATTAACAATTCTGTTTATCATAGTAATTATATTTCTGCAAAATTATAACTTTGTTTTTGATTAAATTAATAATATATTATTTATTAAATGAAGAATATTACATTTATTGGATCTGGTAATGTTGCTACGATATTATCCATGGAATTACATAGAAATGGATATAATATTTTAGAAATATGGAGTAAGACGGAAAAATCAGCTAAGATATTAGCAGATAAATTATCTTGTAGTTATTGTGTTGATTTAAAAAAATTAAAGAATCCAGATTTATTTATAGTTGCAATAAAGGATGAGCATATAAAAGATATTGTTAATTTAATTCAAAATAAAGAAACCCCAATAGTTCATACCTCAGGAAGTGTAGGTATAGATGTTTTTACTAATAAAAATAACTATGGAGTGTTCTATCCTCTTCAGACTTTTAGTAAAGAGGTTTCTTTAAACTTTAATAATCTACCTGTTTGTATTGAAGCAAATAATGAATTGACTCAGAAAGATTTGATAAAAATTGGTAACTCATTAAGTTCTAATATACATTTGGTAGATTCCAAACAAAGAGAAAAACTTCATATTGCAGCTGTAATATCTTGTAATTTTACTAACCACATGTTGACTATTTCTGAAAATTTGATGAAGGAAAGTGAACTAGAATTTAATTTGTTAAAACCACTTATTAAAGAAACCCTTGAAAAAGCCTTAGCAAATTCACCTAATAAGGTGCAGACAGGACCTGCTGCCAGAAAAGATTTAGAAATAGTCAAAAAACATATCAATTTACTATCTTATGATGATAATTTAAAAAAATTATATTCTCTGATATCTAGACATATTATAAGCTTTAAATCTTGTGAATAAAATTATAAGTTTTTTCAAATTAATAAGAATTCAGAATTTAATTATCTTGATTCTAGCTCAGTATATGTTTTATCACTTTGTTTACAAAAACTTTGGTGATATTAAGTTGTATTTACTATTATTAATAACATTTTTAATCACTGCTTCTGGCTATATTATTAATGACATTTTTGATGTTGAATCTGATGAAATAAATAAACGTGAAGTAATTATTGGAAACCACATTCCTGCTAGAGTAGCAATATTTTGGTATTATTCATTTAATATCATATCCGTTTTACTATCTTGTTATTTGCTCTATTTACATAAAAATTCTAATTGTGATGTCATTTTATTTTTAATTATTCTTTCTTCAATTTTCATTTTAAGATGGTATTCTAAAGTTTATAAACATAAGTTTATTATTGGAAATTTTATTATTGCGATGTTAACATCCTTAAGTGTTTTTAATGTTTTATTACTTGAGTGTACAGAACTTTCATATTTATCTCAATTCAATTTCTACATACAGTTTATTGTATTTGCTTTTTTGTTAACGTTAGCTAGAGAAATAGTCAAAGATTTAGAAGATATTGAAGGTGATAAAATAATGGATTCTAGAAATTTAGCTTCATCTTTAAGTTTGGTTCAAACAAAATGTATAATTATATTTATTTTACTAATTGTCTTTATAATTTTTATTTTATGGAGCTTATTTTGGAAAATTAATGTTTTAGTAACTATTTATAATATGTTTATTAATTTAACGATTGTTTTTTCAATTTATAAAGTTATCTTCTCTCAAAATATAAATGACTTTAAATTTATAAGTGCTTTATTGAAAATTATAATGATATTAGGAATATTATTTATTCCTATTTCATATCTTTTAATATGAAAATATCAAAATATAATATAGTTTTAGGTTCTAATTCACCAAGAAGAAGAGATATTTTAACTCAAATGGGAATTAAATTTGAGGTGAGAGTATGTGAAGAAGAAGAAATATATCCAGAGAACCTTAAAGGAAAAGAGGTGTCAGAATATCTTGCAATTCAAAAGGCAATGTTTTTAAAAGACAAGATCCTTTTCAGATACAGAAACTCTCCTTTCAGAGCCAAGAAAATAAAGGAGGATATCAACTCTTTTATTTGAAGGAAGCGAGCAAATTTTAACTATATTTCCCTTTAAAGAGCCTTTAGTAATAAGAGCATCTTGGCCTATTTGTATTTGTGATGCTATGGGGCTTGATATTGATCTTTTTTCTGCCATTTTTATAGCATTAATATCCTCAACGGAGAGATAGGAAATTTGATCTCCAAATTTTAAAATATTTTTTAAACCCTTTGTATATTTAAGGGCTGAGTAGTTTTCGAAACTAGTATTTATAAAAATATAACCTGGAAAAAGTATTTCAACTTTTGGATTAGAATTAATTTTTGTTGTCGTTATCTTTGGAAGATAGTAATCAAATTTTTGATTTGATAGATTATTTTCAACCCTTTTAACTTCGTTAATTTTATATAAGCCAATCAGCCATTTTCTTTTCATATAAATAGGTGGTGCCCAGAGCCGGACTTGAACCGGCACGAAGTTGCCTTCGAGGGATTTTAA
>CAJXFN010000005.1 GCA_913052655.1 uncultured Flavobacteriales bacterium
TGTATTCCAACATAAAGCGGCTCTAATTCCTTGATGTTTATTAGCAGACATATTAATACCATTTCCTGTTCCACAAAATTGAATTCCTAAATCATTTTCTTTTCTTTCAATACTTACAGAAAGTTTATGAGCAAAATCAGGATAATCAACGCTTTCTTTAGAAAAACAACCATAGTCGGAAACTTGTATGTCTTTATTTTCTAAATATTTTTTTATTTTTTCTTTGTATTCAAAACCTGCGTGATCACAAGCTAATCCTATTTTCATTTTTATTGTTTTATGATTGTTAATATTTATTAATTTCTTACTTATTTAATTAAATGGTTATTAATATTTTTTTCTTGTTTTTGTTTAAAACTTTTTTACTAAAAATAAATAAGTATTTTTTTTAATTTAATAATTATTTTAGTTATTAATTTTTCATTTTAAAACATCTTTTTTTCTTGTTTTTTGTTTATTATTTTTAAACTATGTTACTAACATTATTTTTCTTTAAAATTAATATTTTTTATTAAGATTAATGTGTTTTTTTAAATATAAACAACAATAAAATTTTGTTAATCATACGCATAAGTTGTTTAATATCAATATATAAAAATTAACATTTATTTATTTTTTAGTTAATAATTTTTAAAAATAAAAAATTCAAAATTTTATTAAATATTATTACTAACAATATTAACACCTATTATTATTATTATTATGTAATATAAATTATTTAATAATATAGATATTATATAAATAATGTTAATATAATTCTAAGTCTATTTGTTTTTTATTTAAATCGACATTTTTTATTTTAACTTTAATATCATCACCTAGTTGAAATGATATTTTTTTGTTTCTTCCTACTATTGAATAACTTTTTTTATCATAAAAAAAATAATCTCCATTAAGACTATTTATTTTAACTAATCCTTCACATTTATTTTTATTTAATTCTACATAAAATCCCCATTCTGTTACTCCAGATATTATACCGTTAAAAACATCTCCTATTTTGTTTTTTAAAAATTTTGTTTGCATGAATTTTATAGAATCTCTTTCTGCCATTGTGGATTGTTTTTCTCTTTCAGAAACATATTTACAAATATCTTCTATTTCTTTCTTTAAAACGGATGGTTCTCCTTTTAAATATTTATCTAGTAATCGATGAATAATTAGATCAGGATATCTTCTAATGGGAGATGTAAAATGAGAATAATATTTAAAATTTAAACCATAATGTCCAATATTTTCAGTTGAATAAATAGCTTTACTCATACTTCTAATAGTTAAAGTTTCTATCATATTACCCTCAGGTTTACCTTTAACATCTTTTAAAAGATTGTTTAAAGAAGTAGATAAATTTTTTGAGTTACTTTTATTAATAGAGTAACCAAATTTTTTAATTATATTATATAATGAGTTAATTTTATCTTCATCAGGTTTATCATGAATTCTATAAATAAATGTTTTTTGTTTTTCTCCTTTTTTTATAAAACCCACCTCTTTTGATACAATTTTATTAGCTGTTAACATAAATTCTTCAATAAGATGATTAGTATCAATTGTTTTTTTAAAAAACACATCAACAGGATTATTATTTTTATCAAGTATAAATTTAACTTCTTGTCTATCGAAATTTATAGACCCGTTCATAAACCTTTTTTTTCTTAAATTTTTAGAAATTTTATTTAAAATTAGTAATTCTTCTAAAAAAAGGCCTTTTTTATTATCAATAATATCTTGAGCTTCTTGGTATGTAAATCTTTTATTAGAATGTATTATACTTTTTTTTATTTGATGAGATAATATTTCTGAATTTTCATTAATTTCAATAATTACAGAATAACATAACCTATCCAAACCAGATTTTAAAGAACATATATCGTTTGATAAAATTTCTGGAAGCATAGGAACAACTCTATCTACTAAATAAATAGATGTAGACCTTTTAGACGCTTCAACATCTATAATACTGTTTTCTTTTACATAATAACTAACATCAGCAATATGTATACCAACTTCCCAATTTCCATTTTTAAGTTTCTTAACAGACAATGCATCGTCATAATCTTTAGCGTCAGCAGGATCAATTGTAAATGTTGGGATTCCTCTAAAATCAACTCTTTTATTAATTTCAGAATTAGGAATTTTTAAAGGAATTTTTTCAGCTTCTTTTTCTACATATTTAGGAAATTCAGGATTTAAATTATATTGGTATAAAATAGAATGTATCTCAGTATTGTGATCATTTGGATTTCCTATAACTTTAATTATTTTACCAACAGGATTTTTTTGGGACAGATCCCATTTTGTAACTTTTATTAAAACCTTTTTACCTATAACTAATGGATTTAATTCAGATTTTGGTATAAAAATATCAAAAGGAACAGACGAATCAGTAATCAAAAAACCAAAACCATTAACATTTTCTAATAATCCAACAAACGTATCTTTTTTTCGTTCTATTACTTTTAATACTTCACCTTGCAACTTTCCTCTCTTTTTAGGAAATATTAAAACTTCAACAATATCATTTTTTAATGAAAAAAAACTATATTCATTAGGAATAAAAATTTCTTCTTTTATATTTTCTACATCAATATAAATACCAGAATTAGTACAAGTATTAACAATCCCAATAGATTTGTGTGATGTTTGAACTAATTTAAAACAACCCCTTTTTGCCTCTACCAAAAAACCCGATTTAGATAAAGATATCATTATCTCATTCAAAAGAATTTTTACTCCCAACTCCTTTATTTTTAAAATTTTAGAAACTTGTTTGTAATTGAATTGCTTTAAGGGATTTTCTTTAAATATTGCAAGAACTAATTTTTCAAGTTGTTTTTTTGTAAACCCTTTATTTTTTCTTTTTTTACGATTTTTCTTCATTATTTTAAATAATATTGCTAAAGTAAATTTCTTTTACCTTCAAAATGTATAAAAAAAGTATTTTCATTTTATTGTTATTCACATTAGTAATGGTTTCTTGTCGATCAAAAAAAGAAGTAAGCTGTCCCTCTTTTGATATAGAAAAAAATGTTTTAGAAGAAGACAAAAAAAAATCAAAATACAGTATAGTTATTTTAAAAGATGGAAAGAGAATTAATAATAAAAAAAGAAGAAAAAAATCAGAGAACAAACTTTTTAAGAAAAAAATGTACAAATAAACGAAACTAAAACCCAGATTAAAAGTAGATAATAGTATGAATTGTTATTATGAAAAAAACTTTTACAATACTATTTGTTTTTATATCTATTAGTCTGTTAGGTCATACAGATAATTGGAAAATATATAATAATTTAAATTCTCCCCTCCCCTCTAATAAAATAACCTCTTCAGTTGTAGATATAGAGGGAAATATGTTTTTTGGAACACATAAAGGATTGGTTATGTTTGACGGGTTTTACTGGAAAATTTACAACATAAAAAACAGCGAGCTTCCTTCTAACAAAGTTTTGTCTATTTCGGTTGATTATTTTAATAATAAATGGATAGGAACATCATCAGGATTAGTAATTTATAAAGGAGGAAACTTTAAAATTCTAAATACAAAAAACAGCAAGCTCCCTTCAAATAAAATTAGGGAAATAATAATAGTTGAGGGAAGTAGTTATATAGCGACAGAAAAAGGTGTTTTGATTATTTCTGTTGAAGACACCGTTGTTATAAACAAATATACACAAAACATACCAGACGAAAATATAATAAGTATTCAGGTTGATGATGATAAAAATATATGGATTGGAACAAATTCAGGGTTAATAGAGTTTAAAAAGGACAGATTTAAATTTTACAACAAGGAAAATAGTGATTTGCCAGATAATCATATATGGAGTTTAAAAACAGAATCAGATAAGATTTGGATAGGAACCAAAAAAGGACTTGTAAAAATTACCGGAGAAGAATGGGAGGTGTATAATAAAAAAAACAGCAGTCTTCCATCAAATGTTATTACAAATATTACAAAAGACGAATACCACAGAGTTTGGATCGGAACAACAAAAGGAGTTGTTTCTTATAACGGATTTGAATGGAACAGGTATTGTAAACAAAAGAAAATACATACTGTTTTTAACATTTATGTAGATAAGAGTGATAATAAATGGATTAGCACAAATGATGCCCTTATAGTTTTTAATGAACAGGGGGTTTCTTGTTTTACAAACAAAAAACCAACAAAAAAAAGTTATTTTAGAGTATTAAATAACACTAAAATAGAGTATTTTCTATCCAACTCAACTAATGTTGAAATAAAAATATATAACATACAAGGAGAACTTGTTGATGTAATTACAGAAGAAAAAAAACTTAAAGGCAAACACCACTATTATTATGATTCCAACAAATTGAAAACAGGATCATATTTATGCAGTTTTAAAACGGAAAAACTCTCAGAAACGAAAAAGATAATAGTTATGAAATAAAAGAAATTATTATTTTAAAAAAAAACCGGATATAAACCGGTTTTTTCTGCTCCCCCTCTTGGGCTCGAACCAAGGACCCTCTGATTAACAGTCAGATGCTCTAACCAACTGAGCTAAGGAGGAATTTACAAAAAATTTGTCCGCAATATTAAGACTATTCATTTAATTAAACAATATATTTGTAAAAAAAAATAAATGAGCATATTAATAGTGGGAACAGTGGCCTTTGACGCTATAGAAACCCCTTTTGGAAAGACAGATAAAATAATTGGAGGAGCCGCTACCTATATAGCTCTGTCATCATCCTTTTTTACAAAAAAACTTAAACTCGTATCGGTTGTTGGAGAAGACTTTCCAAAAACCTCAATAAGTATGTTGGAAAAACACGGTGTTTGTACAAAAGGACTTCAGGTCAAACAAGGAGAAAAAACATTTTTTTGGTCAGGAAAGTATCATAACGACATGAATACAAGAGACACCCTAGACACTCAATTAAACGTACTAGAAAATTTTGACCCAGTTGTTCCCGAAGAGTATCAAAACTCAAAATATTTAATGCTGGGGAACCTAATGCCTTCTGTACAAAAAAGGGTTTTAAATCAAATGAAAAAAAGACCAAAACTAGTGGTTTTAGACACCATGAATTTTTGGATGGATCATTTTTTAGAAGACTTAAAAGATTCTTTAACAGAAGTAGACGTATTAACAATAAATGACGAGGAGGCTCGTCAACTCTCAGGAGAACACTCTTTGATTAAAGCAGCGAAAAGAATATTAGATATGGGACCAAAATATTTAATTATAAAAAAGGGAGAACACGGGGCGCTGCTTTTTAATAAGAAAGAGGTGTTTTTTGCGCCAGCCCTTCCATTAGAAGACGTGTTAGACCCTACAGGAGCGGGAGATTCTTTTGCTGGAGGCTTTATAGGATATCTGCAAAAAACGGACAACATATCATTCGAAAACATGAAAAAAGCGGTCGTTTATGGATCTGTGATGGCGTCATTTACTGTAGAGGAGTTTGGAACAAAAAAATTAGAAGAGATAAAAGAAGATCATGTGTCTTGTAGAATTAAAAATATTACAGAGTTAGTTGACTCGGGAATATAACTCATTAAAACAACCCCTTATTATTTGTAACATAGTTTTCATACCAAACGTCTTTTTTTAGATGTTTTGACTCAGCCGCCTTAACAGCTAGCTGATCACACCTTTCATTTTCTTTAACATTTGAGTGTCCTTTTACCCAAACAAACCGAACCTTATGCTTTCGGTAAATCTTTAAAAATCGAATCCACAGGTCATAATTTTTCTTATTTGAAAAGTTCTTTTTTTCCCACCCAAACAACCATTTTTTTTCTACAGCGTTTACCACATATTTAGAGTCAGAATAGATAACCACATCGAGATTTTGTTTTTTTAAATTTTCCAAAGCAACAATTACGCTTAATAACTCCATTCGGTTGTTGGTAGTAAGTTCAAATCCCTCAGAAATTTCTTTTCTGTGATTTCCAAAAATCATAACCACCCCATACCCCCCCTTACCAGGGTTTCCTTTAGCAGAACCATCCGTGTATATAATAATACTCATATAACTATATCTTTTCTTTAGTATTAGAACTCAAAAGAAATATAGGGGGATCAATTAGAACCAAACCAACAGAAAGAGTTTTGATAACAGAAAACATCATTTTAAAACTTTCTCAATAATTTTAGGAAAAAGTCCCAATTCTAAACACTTTATTTTTTGTTGTAAACTATACGGAGTTTCATTTTTTGTAACAACACATTTTTCTTGGTGAATTATTTTACCCTCATCATACTCATTATTTACATAATGAAACGTAACGCCAGAATCAGCCTCTTTGTTTTCTAAAACAGATTTATGAACGTTTAAACCAAACATTCCCTTACCTCCGTATTTAGGCAGCAACGAAGGATGAACGTTTATAATTTTTTTCTCATATAAATTAACTATTTTTTGAGGAATTTTAAGAAGAAATCCAGCCAATACAATTAGGTCAATAGAGTGTTTTGAAAGACGGTCCTCTATTAACGAAGAACAATTCATCTCTTTTTTTGAAAAAACAACACAATCTAAATCAAAACAATCAACCCTTTTTAAAACCCCCGCTTTTTTGTTGTTACTAAACAACAAAACAACAGAAATCTTTTTTGAGCCCTTAAAATAGTTACAAATATTTTCGGCGTTGGCGCCGTTTCCTGAAGCAAAAATTGCGATTTTTTTCATCACACAAAAGTAATCAATTCAAATAATAAACAAAGAAATGTTAAAATAGAAAAATATAATACTTGTGAGATATCTAATTAATGTATTTATTTGCACTAGTATTAATTAAAAAAAAATTAAAATGTCAGACGTAACAACAAAAGTACAAGCAATAATAGTTGATAAATTAGGAGTAGACGCATCAGAAGTAACAGCTACAGCTAGTTTTACAGATGATTTAGGAGCAGACTCGTTAGATACGGTAGAACTTATTATGGAGTTTGAAAAAGAATTTGATATTCAAATCCCAGACGATCAAGCAGAAAAAATTGCTACTGTTGGAGACGCTGTTTCATTTATTGAAACCGCTTAATCGTTAAACAGATGAAAAACAGAAGGGTTGTTATTACGGGCGTTGGGGCATTAACCCCAATAGGAAACAACTTAGAAGACTACTGGAAAAACTTAATTAAAGGGGAAAGTGGAGCTGCGCCGATCACACGATTTAACGCAAAGGAGTTTAAAACGCAATTTGCTTGTGAAGTAAAAAACTTTAATCCAACAGACTTTTTAGACAGAAAAGAATCCAGAAAACTAGATATATTTAGTCAATACGCTTTAGTTGTTGCAGACGAGGCGGTAAAACAATCAAAATTAAACCCTGCGGCAATAAACCCAGACAGAGCAGGAGTTGTTTGGGGGTCTGGAATCGGGGGAATGTTTACTTTTTTTAACGAATCTAAAAACTACGCGTTGGGAAACGGAACCCCAAGGTTTAACCCATTTTTTATACCTAAACTAATTTCAGATATTCCGGCTGGACATATCTCTATAAAGTATAACTTTAGAGGACCAAACTTTACCACTGTTTCTGCGTGTGCCTCCTCAACAAACGCCTTAATCGACGCCTTTAATTATATAAAATGGAACAAGGCAGACCTTTTCATTGCTGGAGGATCTGAGGCGTGCGTTTATGAACCGGGCATTGGAGGTTTTAACGCTATGATGGCTCTGTCTACAAGAAATGATGATCCCAAAACAGCTTCCCGACCATTTGACAAAAATAGAGATGGATTTGTTATGGGAGAAGGGGCTGGAGCCCTTGTATTAGAAGAGCTTGAGCACGCTAAAAATAGAGGAGCTACAATTTTTGCTGAGATAGTTGGAGGCGGGCTTACAGCAGACGCTCATCACATCACCGCTCCTCACCCAGAGGGATTGGGAGCAAAAAATGTAATGAAACTAGCTATTGAAGACGCTAAAATAAACCCTACTGACATTGATTATATAAATGTTCATGGAACATCAACTCCACTAGGGGACATCGCAGAAACAAAAGCTATTAAATCTTTATTTGGGGACCACGCGTATAATTTAAACATAAGCTCTACAAAATCTATGACAGGACATTTGTTGGGAGCCGCGGGTGTTGTTGAGACAATCGCTTGTGTTATGGCGGTTAAAAACAATATAGTCCCACCAACAATAAACCACACAACTCACGACCCCGAGATAGACGCAAAGCTCAATTTAACATTAAACAAAGCACAAGAAAGAGAAATAAATTATGCTTTGAGTAACACGTTTGGTTTTGGAGGTCACAACGCTTCGTTATTGGTAAAAAAATATAAAGACTAATTTTTTTAAAAAAATTCATAACAGAACTTTTTCTCATTACAAAAAAGAAAGACCACCTCTATTTTTTCTTAGAAAAAGAATGTAAAATAAGGCCAAACAAAATTGACCATTATAAAAGAGCGTTAACACACAGCTCTTCAAATAAAATTAACAATTATGAAAAGATGGAGTTTTTAGGAGACGCTATTTTAAACACCGTTGTTAGCGAATATTTATATATAAAATTTCCCAATATTAATGAGGGGGGACTGACTCAAAAAAGATCGGTTATTGTCAGTAGGCAAAATTTAAACAAAATTGGAGAAAAGTTCATACCAGAAGAATTAATAAAACATAAGCTAAAAATTGTTAGCAAAAACATTTACGGAAACACTTTAGAATCATTAATTGGAGCAATTTATCTAGACTTAGGGTATAAAAAAGCAAAGCGTTTTATTGAGAGTAACTTATTGTTAGAAGGAAGGGTCAATTTAAAACACCACAATCACAAAAGTAAAATGTTAGAGTGGTCACAAAAAAACAACAAAAAACTACGGTTTGTAAACTCAAAACAAACTGGTCCCGACCACAAAAAACAATATTTAGTAGAGCTTTATTTAGACAATGTTAAAATGTCAGAAGCCTGGGGAGAAACAATTAAATCAGCAGAACAAAGATCGTCTAAGATTGCAATTAAAGCTGTAATTTAGCATAAGATGAAGGCCTACAAAATAGACGGTGAATATGAACTAGACATGCTTGTTTTAGGGATAAACAGCCATGTTAAACTGTATAAGCTGTGTTGGGAAATAAATAAAAAATTAAACGGAAACTTTGTAAAAAATCAAAATCATAAGCCCCAAAACACTAAGAACCAAAGTTTTGAGAGGTTTAGTTTTACAAATGAAAACACCCAAACAGAATATAACATTCTATCAAATAGATGTGCTACAGGATATTTAGACCCAAATAACAAAAGTGTAAATTATTTTATAATTGTACAAGGAGGCGTTTACAGATCAAAAAAAATAATAGAAAGTTTAAACAAAATAAAAGACATTTTGTTGGTTTTTGAATTAAATTTGTCTAAAATTAACTCCATAACCCCATTTATAATAAATGATTAACAAAACAAAAATAATAGCGACAATAGGCCCCTCTACTTTTTCAAAAGAGATGTTGAAAAAAATGATTATTAGGGGGGTTAATGTGTGTAGAATAAACTTTTCTCATTCTGGTCACAAAGAGGCAAAGGAGATTATTAATAACATAAAAGAAATAAATAAAGAGCTTGGTGTTCACACCGCTATTTTGGCAGACTTGCAGGGACCGAAAATAAGAGTTGGAAAATTTGAGAGATCAATTCATCTAAAAAAAGGAGCTTATATTTACTTTAACACAAACCCTAAAAAAACAGATGACATATTTATTAGTTACCCGAATTTTCCAAAAGACGTAAAAAGAGGAGATAGAGTGTTGTTGGATGATGGAAAAATTTCGTTACAAGTAGACTCTACAAACAATAAAAACAGGGTAAAACTTAAGGTTGTTTTTGGTGGCTATCTAAAATCTTATAAGGGGGTAAACCTGCCAAACACAAACATTTCACTCCCCTGTCTAACCAAAAAAGACAAAATAGATTTAGAGTTTATATTAGAAGAAAAAATAGAGTGGATTGGACTTTCTTTTGTTAGATCAGAAAAAGACGTCAAAACCTTAAAAAAGATTATCAAACGACACAAAAAATCAAAAGCCTTAGTACTTGCAAAAATTGAAAAACCAGAAGCTATTTCAGACATTGATAATATAATATTGGAAACAGATGCGATTATGGTTGCGCGGGGAGATTTAGGGGTTGAAGTGCCCCTACACAAGGTCCCCGTCTATCAGAAAATGATTGTGCAAAAATGTATAAAACAATCAAAGCCGGTGGTAATAGCGACTCAAATGCTTGAAAGCATGACAGATAATATTTCAGCTACAAGAGCAGAAATAAATGATGTTGCCAACTCTGTAATTGATGGAGCGGACGCAATGATGCTTAGTGGAGAAACCTCAGTTGGCAAGCACCCTTTAAGAGCTGTAGACACCATGAGAAAAGTGATTAGAGATGTAGAGAAGAGTAGGCACTCAATATCAAAAAACACTACCGAAAGAGAATTAGTAGTAAACGAAAGGTTTGTTTCTAATGCAATTTGCGCTAACGCTTGTCAGATTTCAGAAAAAGTAAAAGCAAAAGCAATTATTACCGCAACATATTCAGGATATAATACTATAAAAACATCTAGTTTTAGACCCTCTGCATATATTTACGCGTTTACTAATAACCACACAATTTTAAACACCCTAAGTTTAGTGTGGGGGGTAAAAGCCTTTCATTATGATGGGGGAAAAACAACTGATCAAACGGTATTAGAAACAAAAAACATTCTAAAAAAACATAAATATGTTAAAAGGGGAGACATGGTAATAAATATTGCGAGCATGCCAGCAGAAGAAATGGGTATGACTAACATGATGAAATTAAGTAAGGTAAAATAAAAAAATGATCAATATAAAATTATTAGCAGAAATATGTGAAGCAGCGGGTGCTCCAGGTCACGAACAAAGAATAAGAGAAATAGTGATAAGAGAAGTGTCGCCGCTAGTAGATGAGATAAAAACAGACAACATGGGGAATGTTATCGCTATAAAAAAGGGAAAACAATCCAAAAAAGTAATGATTGGAGCTCACATGGATGAGATTGGATTTATTGTTACTCATATCGATGAAAATGGTTTTGTTTTCTTTCACACCCTAGGAGGTTTTGACCCCAAAACACTTACCGCCCAGAGGGTAATTATTCATGGAAAAGAGGATGTGATGGGGGTAATGGGGTCTAAACCGATACACTTGATGAGTGCAGCGGACAGAGCAAAAGTGCCAACAATAAAAGATTATTTTATTGACACAGGCAGATGTAAGAGCGAGTTAGAAAAAATTATTTCAGTAGGAGACCCCGTTACTAGAGAAAGAGAGTTAATCGAAATGGGTGATTGCATCAATTGTAAATCTTTAGACAACAGAGTTTCGGTTTTTATATTAATTGAAATGTTCCGAGAAATGAAGAAAAAACCAACTTATGATGTTTATGGTGTGTTTACTGTTCAGGAAGAAATTGGTATTAGAGGAGCAAATGTTTCTGCAATGGATATAAACCCCGACTTTGGTTTTGGGCTAGACACTACGATTGCTTTTGATACGCCGGGAAGCACCAAAAAAGAACAGGTGTCTGCTTTGGGAGAAGGAGCGTGTATAAAAGTGATGGACTCCGCAACAGTTTGCGATTACCGTATGGTAAATTACATGAAGGAATTAGCGAAAAAGAAGAAATTAAAAACACAATTAGAGATCCTCCCCGCAGGAGGGACAGACACAGCTGGAATTCAAAGAATGAACCCAGGAGGAAGTATTGCTGGAGCGGTTTCCATACCAACCAGACATATACACCAAGTGATAGAAATGGTTCACAAAGAAGACGTAAGGGGAGCTATTGATTTATTGCGACACTCTGTAGAAAACCTACATAATTATGATTGGAACTTTAGATGATGGGACTCTAATGGTTTTGTGGTGTGTCAATGATTCTAGCACCAACAAACTAAACGCTACGATCAAACTGTTTTAGAAAGCGCACATCGTTTTCAAAAAACAAACGCAAATCTTTTACCCCATATTTAAGCATAGCGATTCTTTCAACCCCCATTCCAAAAGCATAACCACTGTATTTTTCAGGGTCAACTCCACAGTTTTTTAACACATTTGGGTCTACCATTCCACATCCTAAAATTTCTAACCACCCCGTTCCTTTGGTAATACGATAATCAGAATCGGTGTTTATCCCCAAGTAAATATCTACTTCAGCAGAAGGTTCTGTAAATGGAAAGTAAGAAGGCCGTAAACGTATTTTTGTTTTTTCTCCAAACATCTCTTTTGCAAAATAAAGTAGGGTTTGTTTTAAATCTGAAAAACTTACGTTTTCATCAATGTACAGCCCTTCTACTTGATGAAAAATACAATGAGCCCTCGCAGAGATCGCTTCATTTCTATATACCCTACCCGGAGAAAGAGTTCTAATAGGCGGGGTTTTTTTTTCCATATACCTGACCTGTACAGATGAGGTGTGTGTTCTTAAAAGCACATCTGGGTTAGTTTGCACGAAAAAGGTGTCTTGCATGTCTCTAGCGGGGTGTTCCTCTGGTAAATTGAGGGCAGAAAAATTATGCCAATCATCCTCTATTTCTGGCCCCTCACTTATTGTATAGCCTATTCGATTAAAAATCCCTACAATCTGATTCCTCACCAACGAAATCGGGTGGCGGGAGCCCAAATTGTCTAATGAAACAGGTTTGCTTAAATCAATTTCACTGACAGGGTCTTCATCCTCAAAAGAATCTTTATAATCCTCAATTTTTTCTTGCACTAAGCTTTTCAAGTTGTTTATTGACGAGCCAACCCCTTTTTTTTGTTCAACAGGAACCTCCTTGAAAGAAGAGAACAAACTGTTTAACACTCCTTTTTTTCCTAAATACTCAATTCTGAAACTGTTTAAATCTTCTTCAGATTCAGGGGTGTAATTGTTTACTTTCTCAACGAGCTCTTGTACTTTTTTTAACATCTTAAATATTTACTTATATTTGCGTGGTTATTTAGATTACAAAGTAAACAATATTTTTATACATATCATGAAAAAAACACTACTTAAAACATCAACAGCGATTTTGTTGTTGTTTGTTGTTATTACAACTCTAACATCTTGCGAGAAAGAAAAAAATACGATAGGTATAATAAAAGTGGTAAACTCTTCTAACCAAGCTATGAGTGGGGTTACGGTTGTATTGAATCAACAAAACACAATTCCAGGAACAGACCCAATAGAAAGTCTCAGGAAAACAGCAACAACAGACGCGACCGGCAAAGCTTCTTTCACCTACAGGTATGAGGCTATATTAGACGTAAGTGTAAATAAAACATCTGGAAACGACACTTATTCAGGAAGTGGTGTTATTAGGCTGCTTAGAGGAAAAACAGAACAAATTACTGTAGAAGCGGTAAAACAATAATTTTTATTGATAAGGTTATTATAAACTGAAATCCCAATTAAATTTTCTCCATTAATGAAAAACTACACAAAAATTTTTTTTATTTTCTTAATCTTATTGCCTTTAACCGTTTCTTCACAAAATAAAAAGAAATTAAAGGGCGATATAGCTTTCTACAAAGACAGTATAATACATTTAAAAGACAGTATTTATTACATCAAAAAGAAGTTAAATTTGAAAGACTTAGATATTTCTAAATTAGAGTCTAAAATTCAAAATTTAGAAAAACAAAACGCTAAGCTTCAAAACACATTAGACAAATCCCAAAACACTCTTGATAAATATCAAAAAGAACTTACCAACCTAGAAACTAAAAATAGTAACCTTAATTTGAAATATGACGATATAAAACAAAAAGAAATTAAACTAAACGATTCAATTGATTTTCTTAATAAGAAATTGACCTATCAAATATCACAAGTTGATTCTTTAAAAGACATAGAATTTCAAAATATTATTTTATTAACCGACATTATTGAAGACTCAGAATTTGATTGTCGAGATGTTTATGGTTCCTGGGATTTAAAAACCATGTTTTTATCACAAAAAAGTGAATTTATTAATTTTGAATCTGTTTATAGTTATGATAGACATAATGACCAAAAGTTTAAAGCAGATAAATCCGTCTTAGAAAAGATTGTTTTAATGGACCCAAACATTGCTGTTGTTGAGCTAAAGGACGGCCATAAAATATCGTGTTTATTTGAAATTACTATAGGAGCTGAGTCAGGTTTAAGAAAAAATTTGGTTATAAAATTTGTAGATACTGATAGAGAAGAGTTTAAGTTTGTTATTTCCGAATATGAAGGCGCTTATATTTTTAAATATGATTACAGTTCTCTTGTAAGTTTTTTTGATAGAAATGAATATAATGAAGGGTACACGGAAAACTTTAGAATTAGAGGGGTCACCTATGAAGACGAGTGGGACGTGTTAAATGACTATGATATAAATATTGTTGGAATCATAAAATAATTCTTAAATTATTAAAAGCAAAAAAATATGGCAGTAAATATCACTCAAAATATTTTAGTATTGCTTGTTTCATCAACATTTTCTGAGACTTAGCTCCTAAACGCTCTAATTTTTTTACCTCTTCAAAATGAGGCCAACCATCTTCATCTATAGACTTAAATTTATAATAACCGAAAGGAATTAACAATTTGCAAGTAGCGATGTGTAATAAATAAGTTTTTTCCTCTTTATCAAAAGCTCTGATACCCTGCCCTAACTCTTGTACGCCAATTAAAAAAAGTATGGTTTTTAGCGTAAGCTCATCTTCAAAACTTTCTTCAAGTTTTAAAACAAGTTCCTCCCATTTTTTCTCCAAATCTTCCATGATACAAATGTATTAAAATACTATCTTTACACTGTGAATTTTATTGATATAATTATTTCTATTTTTGTTTTGCTATTTGCATACAAAGGACTAAAAAGAGGATTAATAAAAGAACTTGTCTCACTTTTATCATTAATCATTGGGGTTTATATTGCAATCAATTTCTCTTCTTTACTAGAAGAACACCTTTATAAACATCTATCAAACTATAGTGAATTTGTTTCAATAATTTCATTTATATTGGTTTTTTTAATAGTCTTTTTATCTTTTAAAACAGCCGGCTTTCTTGTTAAAAAGCTGGTAAAATCATTTCAACTAGGTTTTTTAGACAAACTATTTGGTTTGTTGTTTGGGGTCTCAAAAATTGTGTTAGTACTTTCAATTCTACTTTTTGAAACTCAACATTTGTCAAACACATTTGGAAACATTATTCCAGAAAAAGAGATAAAAAAATCAGTGTTGTACAAACCAGTCTATAATATAGTTCCAACTATTGCTCCCGTTGCTAAAGAGAGAAAAATATGGACTAGAAAATTAAAAAAAACAATTAACAACGCAGTAAAAGATGTAGAGGACTTTATTTTAGAATAGCTTTTACCCCGGGAAGTTCTTTTCCCTCTAAATACTCTAACATGGCTCCTCCACCAGTAGAAATATAACTTACTTTATCCTCTAAGTTAAATTTTTTGATTGCCGCGACAGAATCTCCACCACCAACCAAACTAAACGCTCCGTTTGCAGTAGATTTACAAATAGCCTCCCCAATCTTTTTTGTGCCATTTTCAAAATTACTCATTTCAAAAACACCCATAGGACCATTCCAAATTATGGTTTTAGAATTTTCAATTTCTTTTGAAAAGAGACACACGCTTTCCTCCCCAATATCCAAACCCATATAAGAGTCTTGAATGTTTAATATGTTTGAAATTTTTATGTCAGCATCATTGTTAAAACCATTTGCATTTATAGAGTCAACCGGCAAAAGAAGTTTTACCCCCAACTCTGTTGATTTGTGTATAATAAAACTTGCCAAATCTACCCTATCTTCCTCAACCAAAGAAGTCCCTGTTTTTCCTCCTATCGCTTTTGCAAAAGTATAAGCCATTCCACCCCCGATAATTAAGCTATCTACTTTTTCTAGTAAAGACGTTATTACATCAATTTTTCCTGAAATCTTAGCCCCCCCAATAACAGCGGTTAATGGTTTTTGTGGACTGCTTAGAGCTTTTTCTAGGCTATCCACTTCATTTTTCAACAACAGCCCAAAATATTTTTCGGATGGGAAAAAAGAAGCGATCGTGGATGTAGAGGCGTGGTTTCTATGTGCGGCACCAAAAGCATCGTTTACATACACATCTGCTAAATCTGAAAGTTGTTTTGCAAATCCCTCGTCTGCTAGTTTTTCTTGTTTGTAAAATCTTAAATTTTCCAAAATCAACACCTCACCATTATTTAGTTTGCGTACCGCTTTTTTTGCAGAAGGGCCAATACAATCGTTAGAAAAAGATACCGACACACCCAATAACTCTTGTAAATAATTAACAACATGCCTTAAAGAAAATTTATCCTCTTTCCCTTTTGGCCTGCCTAGATGAGACATTAAAATAACTCTTGCTTTATCATTTAACAATTTATTGATGGTTGGTAAAGCAGCTTTAATTCTACTACCATCAACTACATTAAATTTTTCGTCTAAAGGAACATTAAAATCAACCCGCACAATAACTTTTTTACCTTCAAAATTTTGGTCTAATAGATTTTTCATTCTACAAAAATAAACAAAGTAAAAAATCAAACCAATGATTTGTAAAAAATCAGTAAATTTGACCTTAATATAATTATGAAATTTTCCAACATTTTAGCGCACAAGAGTTTAAAAAAACAACTGGTAAACTCAGTTAAAAACAATCGAATAGCTCACTCACAAATGTTCTTAGGGGAAAAATCTAGCCCCAAACTATTATTTGCTTTAGCTTACGCTCAATATATTAATTGTCAAAACAAATCTTCAGACGATTCTTGTGGAACCTGCCAATCTTGTGTTAAATATCAAAATTTAACCCATCCAGATCTACACCTAATATTTCCAGTTTTATCAATAAACAAGATTAAAAAAGTAACTTCAGATAATTTTGTAAATGAATGGAGAGAGAAGGTTTTAAAAAACCCCTACTTAGATCTTGACATATGGTTTGATGCTTTTTCGAGAGAAAATAAAACAGGAAAAACAGGATATATATACACTCAAGAGTCTGATAATCTACACAGAAAACTATCTTTAAAAAATTACGAATCAGAATTCAGGGTAGTTCTCATTTGGTTGCCAGAAAAGATGCAGACAAACACCTCTAACAAACTGTTAAAATTATTAGAAGAACCACCTATTAAAACGATATTTTTGTTGGTTTCAGAAAATACAGATTTAATCTTGAGCACTATTTTATCTAGGATACAGATAATCAAAACAAAAAGTTATAAACTTGAAGAAATTGAAAGTTTGTTGAGAGATAAATTTCCACTCAAAAAGATGGAGGAAATTAAAGAAATTATTTCTTTAACAGATGGAAATATCGGAGACTCCATTCAAATTTTACAGAATGATAATTTTGAAGACCAGAATTTTGAAGAGTATCAAGCCTGGATGAGGCTGTGTTACTCTGTAAATATCAAAGAAATTACAAAATGGGTAAATGAAAGAAGTCAAAACGGAAGAAGGTCTCAATCAACATTTTTAAAATATGCCTTAAAAATGATAAGAAATTGTTTGGTTTTTCATTTTTCGGAGACAAACAATTTGTTTGTCACACAAAAAGAAAGAGTTTTTTTAACAAAATTCCATCCATTTATACATCAAGATAATATATTTGAAATATCAGAAAAACTAGAAGAGTGTATTAAAAACATAGAAAGAAATGCAAATTCAAAAATCATGTATTATGAACTATCACTACAATTAATGAAACTCTTAAAAGTAAAGCGTAAATTTGTAGAATTAAATTAAACAATATGGCTTGTGGAACTGGTGGTGGATGCGATGGTTGTTCAGTCTCTGAGAAAAGAGGTTGTGGAACGAGTTCAGTTTTTAATTGGCTTGCAAAAATTGGCGATGATAAAAGTAGCGCATTTTCTGATTTAGCAGAAGTTCAGTTTAAGATGAACCGAAAAGGTTATTTTCAAAACACCGAAAACATATCTATTTCTGAGGGTGATTGGGTTGTGGTGGAGAGCGACTCGGGATATGATATAGGTAAAATAACCCTGTTGGGAGAGATTGTAAACCATCAATTAAAAAGAAAAAAAATAGACACATCAAAAGCACCTCTTAAAAAGATACATAGGCTCGCCAAAGATACAGACATACAGAAGCTTAAATCATCTATTGAATTGGAGGACCCAACACTAAAAAAAGCAAAGCTTATTATAAAAAGCCATAAACTAGAAATGAAACTGATTGATATTGAGTATCAGGGAGATAACACAAAGGCTGTTTTTTATTATACAGCTGAGGAAAGAGTTGATTTCCGACAATTGATCAAGGTGTTGGCTGAAACTTTCAAGATCAGAATTGAAATGCGCCAGATCGGTGTAAGACAAGAAGCTGCTAGACTTGGTGGTGTTGGTTCATGTGGTCGTGAACTATGTTGTTCTACTTGGATGTGCAACTTTAGTTCGGTAACAACCAATTCTGCTAGAGTTCAACAACTGTCTCTAAATCCTCAAAAATTAGCCGGCCAATGTTCTAAGTTGAAATGTTGCCTGAATTTCGAGATCGATTCTTATCAGGATGCACTGAAAGATTTTCCGGATAGCAATACCGTTCTTAAAACAAAAAAAGGCGATGCCGTGCATCAGAAAACGGATATTTATAAACGCTTGATGTGGTATTCTTACAAAGATGATTATGCGAATATGATGGCATTACCCGTAAAGAAAGTAAAGCATATCATGGAAATGAATAAACGTAAGAAATTCCCTGAAAAGCTTGAGAACTTTGCCTTTGTAAAAGAACAGAAAACCAATTTTGAAAATGTTGTAGGTCAGGATGATCTGGATCGTTTTGATAAAATGAAATAAGATCATGCAAAAATCGATCGGTAGTACTTCAATTATTTTGTTTGTATTTATTTCAATCCTCTTTTATTCCTGTGGTGCTAATGTTGTGCACACAAATACAGCTTCAGTTCCCAATAATTGGATGATCTCAGACACCATTCATTTCTCATTCGATCATATTGATACACTCAATTCTCACGATTTAACTTTTTTAGTAAGAAATAATACCGACTTCGAATATCAAAATGCATTTTTCTTCGTTAAGTTATCGAACTGGAGCTTATGCATCAAATGGTATTCCACTTGCTGATGGTTATGCTGATTATATGACAATGCTGAATGAGCGTGATGGTGGAATTGGTGGTGAGCTCACAAGAGTAATAGAGTGTGAAACAGCTTACAACACCGAGAAAGGTGTAGAATGCTATGAAGCTACTAAAGGTGAAGGCGTGTTGGTATATGAGCCTTACTCAACAGGTATGACTTATCAATTAATACCAAAAACAGCTGCAGATGGTATTGCTTTACATACTGGTGGCTACGGCCGAACCTCAGCTAAAAATGGTGAAGTATTTAGAAATGTTTTTAATTTTCCAGCCAACTATTGGGATGGAGCATCAGGAGCGATTAATCACTTACTAGATATTAATGGCAATGATATTAAAGGTAAAAAAGTAGCCCTCGTATACCATAATTCAGCTTACGGCAAAGAGCCTATCCGTACACTCGAAGTACTGTCGGAAAAGCATGGTTACGAACTTATGTTGTTACCTGTTGACCATCCAGGACAAGAACAAAAATCACAATGGTTGCAAATCCGACGCGAGAAGCCAGACTATACACTGATGTGGGGTTGGGGCGTAATGAACCAAGTTGCGATACAAGAAGCGGTC
>CAJXFN010000006.1 GCA_913052655.1 uncultured Flavobacteriales bacterium
TTATATGGGGTACTGATTGTTAGTTTTTCATTAACAGGATTAGGATAAACCTTTATTAAAAGAGGATTTATAGAATTTATAGAAGAGGGAAATATATTTAAATCGGTTTCCCAGACCCCTCTTCCAAAAGTAGCCGCCCTTATTTTTCCAGCAGTATATTGAATTTCTAACTCTCGTACACTTACATGCGGTAGTCCATTATTAAATAACTGCCATTCTGTCATTGTGCTATCTTTGTGATATACCCCAATATCTGTACCAATATACAAGTCGTCCTTCGCGTAAGATTGGAAAACAATACAGTTGACAGGTAAATTTGGTAACTGTGTTCCCGAAATATTTACCCATGTATCTCCAGCGTCATTACTTTCAAAGACCTTATCATTTTCATTAAAAGAGGACAAAGTAACAAACACCCTATCTGGATTAGTATTAGAAACGGTAACATCTGAGATGCTGCCTGCAGGAAGCCCGGTTTTAATATAGTTCCAATTTACACCATTGTCTTTTGTTACCCATAAACCCGAGTAAGTAGCAGCATAAATATAATCTAAATCAGAAGGAGCTAAAGCAATTGTTTTCAATTGCCCATATGTAGGGGATATTGAGTCCCAAGAAGCGGCGGCGGTATTACTTTTATACACGACATTGTAACCCGCAACTAAAACATTATTATCTAAGGGATGCATTTTATAAGGAGTAACCCAAGCGCCTTCGTAACTTACAGGCTTAATATTATTCCAGTCTACACCCCCATTATAAGATACTTTTATTCCACCATATTGAGATGAGGAATAAACAATATCGTCATTATACGGATCAATAATACACTCCATACCATCTGCTCCTCTAATAGCCTCCCAAGTTGTCCCTGTTAATCTTTCTGTCCCATTATCCTGAGCTCCCACAACAAGTGTATAGTCGCTAATAGATGACAATCCCAACTTGTAAAATTGAGAAATTTCTAAGCCATCACTAATATCAATCCACGTATTTAGTGTGTTAAAATATTTATAGACACCACCATCATTTCCTACATAAGCAACATTGTTTAGTGGATTAAACTCTGCAGCATGTTGGTCTACATGCATATATGAGTAATCAGAGCTATTGCCACTACTTCCAGAAATGTTCCAAGAAATTCCTCCATCAAACGACTCCCATAAATTAATTCCCCCAACAATAATATGATTTTCGTCCTCGTTAGAAACAGCTAAACTCATATCATACCACGACTGCCCTCCTGTTGAGCTTCCGTCTGTGTCTCTTCCTAGTATATTCGGAGTGTCAGACTGTAACAACCAATTATCACCACCATCAGAAGATTTATACAAACCATGAAAGCCCCATCCGTTATCTGAAAATAAAGCATAAATAACTTCAGGGTTTGAAGGTGTTACAGCAATCAAAGGCCTTCTTTTATTTATACTTGAAACTCCATTATCACAAACCTGCCAGCTTGCGCCAGCATCAACAGACCTATAAACATTAGAGGTGCCACTAGTTTGTTTCATAGCGTATAAAATATTTGTGTTTCCAGGTTTATAATGAATATCTCTCCACCTACCACTTGGCCCAACAGGAAGCCAGTTAGATCCACCGTCAATTGTAAGCATAATATTATCTCCGGTAGCAGCAAAGATACTATCTGGATAATTAGGGTTCATCTCTAGCTTGCTTATTTCATTAGATTGACTCACATTGTAGCTTAATCCAGTTGTGTCCCATGTTACACCCCCATCCCAACTTTTTAGTACTCCAATTGAATAAGTATCACTACCATGAGCATCGCCAGTCGCAATATACATTATGTCAGTATTCGTTGGGTCAATTAAAATATCAGAAACTCCTAAAACTGGAAGGTTATCAGTATTTGTTGACCAACTTAATCCCCCATCAGTTGTTTTCCACAAACCACCGCCAGGAGCGCCCACCCAAAAAACATCTTCATTGTTTGGGTCAAACTCAATACAGTTTATTCTACCATTTCCTCTCTTCTTGTTATTTGAAATAATGATAGGAACATCAAATGGCCCCAAAGGAGTCCAGTTTGCTGTTGAAGATTTTTTATTTTTTATTTTTAACCATTCATCCCATAAAGCGTTTGAAGGAAAAAATCCATTCTCATCAACTCTTGATTCTAAAAAATTCATATTTCTAGCATATGGTTTATAGCCATTTCCCTTGGTGTATGGTATAGCTTTTCTATAATCATCAAATGATTTTTTTAAATCAAAAAAGGTAGCATTTTTATTTTCTTTGTATGCGTTTTCTTCCCAAGTTTGAGAAAAAGAAACAAGACTAATAGCAAGTATTAAAAAGGTAAGTATGTTGTTTTTCATAAGGAATATCTATTTTAAAAATCTGCTTGTAAATTTAAGATAAAATTTCTACCACTAGCGCTAATTCCAGAGGCAAATGTTTTATAATGCGCATCTAGGATGTTTTCACAAGCAAAAGAAATTTTTAAATTATTTATTTTTTTTGAATAAATTAAATTAAGTGTCCACCATGATGGAGTTCCATCAATAGTAGCTTCATCTAAATTATCTATCCCATTTTGATCAAAATTAGAAGCATATTTCCATCCGTTAAAATTAGAATAAATTTTAATTTTTGATTTTTTGTTAATATTGTGTATAATCTCTCCTCTTGATGAAAAAGGAGGAATATGAGCCATGGGAATAGAGTCAGATGTAATAGAACTTACGTAGGAAGCGTTTCCGCTAAAGAGTAGAGATTTAATAATATTTATTTTGAATCTAAAATTAACTCCCTTCATTTTAGCAGAATTAATATTTGTGTTCGCTATACACCGCATCATCTCCCCATCATAAATTATTGAATCTTGACCATTAAATTTAAATGGACGCTTTTCTATAGCGTCTTTCAAGTCACTATAAAATAAAACAAGATCAAAAGACGTTTTGTCATTTATAAATTTCCAGATGAACTCAGAAGAAAGAATTTTTTCTGATTTTAAGTTTAAATTAGGAACAGTCACTATTCCATCAGTTTTAGAAAACACCTTCCCTAAATCGTCTATATTTGGATTTCTAAAAGAATTGAATAATGAAAAGCTTATAAAATTGTTTTCGTTAGCGTTTATAAAGAAATTTGTGCTGGCAGAATAATTCTCATTATTGTTTTTCAAAATACCTCCAATATTAAAGGGGTTATTCTCAGAAAAATTCATATTAATTTCATTATAGTCATATCGAACGGCGTTAAACCATTTTAATCTTTTATGAAGTTTAAGCTCCGTGTGTATGTAAGACGCAAAATTGTTGTCTGAACCTCCATTGTCTGGATATCTAGTTGTACTAAACTCAACATCTCCAAGGTTGTTTTCTTTAAAAGAAGTTGATCTTAAATTTTCATAACGATTACTTATACCAAATCGTAAAAGAAGTTTGTGTATCTGTTTATCAAAATCTAATTTAGATTCATAAATATTTATAATTTCTGATCTGTTTCTTAAAAACTCTTCTGTAAATTTTTGTGTGTTTCTACTTTCTTTTACGGCTTGATACGAAATTTTTAATTTGATATTGTCATAAAAAAGACTCTTATCATCTCTATTGTATAGAATAGACTGAAGAATTCTTTCTTGTGGCCCATAGTACCAAAATTTATATTTAGGATTTCCATTGGAAACATCATTTAACTTGTCAAATCGATTGATGTTTGAGGTAGTTGAAAATTGAGAGTTTAAACTTATTGAAGATTTTGAATTAATAGGAAAATACATTTTTTGAATAGCATCATATTGATAATATTCTCCATACAACTGTTCATTTCTATCAGTTGCATATTCTTCTACTCCCCAGTTTTCATATCCGTGCAAACGATTTTTGCCCATATGTAGATTTCCATATTTCTTAAAACTAATAGAGCTTAAAAAAGAATTTTTGTTGATTCGATATTTACTATGAAAATTAGTGGTGATTGAAGAAGAAGAGCTTTCAAATTGTTGTGTGAATGAAGATTTATTTTCTTCTATTTTTTGAATTTTTAGTGTGTTTAGAATTATAGCTCCTCCTAAAGCTCCGCTACCATAAAACACCGAAGAAGGGCCATGTAACACACTAACGCTTTCTAAAACGTAAGGGTCAACACTTAGGATGTTTTGGAGGTGCCCACTTCTATAAATAGTGTTATTTAGTTTTACCCCATCTACTACCAGTAATATTCTATTTGCTTCAAATCCACGAATATTTGGTGATCCACCACCATTCTGACTTTTTTGAATTACAAGACCACCGCTCTTCTCAAGAATTTCTGCTGGATTTTTTGATAAAGAACCCTGTATTTCTAGTTGGTTAATTTTTATTACTTGCGTTTTATTTTCTTCTACATTTAAGGAGCTATGTATGCTCACCTCTTCTAATTCTATATTGTTTGATTGAAGCACAATAAGATTATTAGTAATATTCTCCTTTTTAATTCGCTCTCTTTTATAAGAAATATGATAAACATCTATCCATTCCACGTTCTGAAATTTAGACAGATCAACTATACCACTTTTGTTAGAAGTCATATTTTTGTTGTTAGAATAAAACAACACACCCCCTATTTTTTTGCCGTTTTCGTCTATTACTTTAAAAGTTTGAGAGAAAGAAATGAAAGAATATCCAATAAGAATTAGTGTAAGTATTTTTTTCATGTTCTTAGTGACTCTATAACATCATATGATTTTAAGTTATCAATATTATAATGATGTAAACTATAATATTTCTGAAGAGATTTTAAGAGTTCTTTTCTGTTTTTGTAAGGAATATCTATTTCGATATTATTTAAAAGCAAGGCAAAATATTTTTTATTTTCTTCAGATAAACAATAATAAGATAACTGATTGCTGAACTCCCCTGTTTCAAGATTGAAGTACTTTCTCTCATAATTTTCAGAGTTTGGATAAAAACCAAGGTACGCACTTAGTTTCATTAAGAACAAAACTGAAAAATTCTTGGATATCTCCTCTTTTTCATTTATCATAAAAACAGAATCTAAAATAAACGTGTATATAGAATCTGATTTTTCAGAATCTACCAGAACCTTAAGTAAAACTTCAGAAATAAATAAAGCAATAAAACGCTTATTCATATCTAAAATGTTAGATGGAAATTTGTCTAATTTACTAATTTCTTTTACATACTGAAGTTGTCTTTTATTGTTGTTTGTTACTTCTAATTGTACAATGTTTAAAGATTGTAAAAGATTAAGTTTGTTTTTGGATTTTTTACTTCTAACCCCTTTTAAAACAAAGGATCTTAAACCAAACTTTTCTGTAAATATTTTTGCAACAACAGAGCTCTCTGAGTATTTATAATAATGTAAACAAATTCCAGAAGTAGATTCAGTCATTAGTGTATAAATAAAATCTTTCCCACAGCTTTCTCATCGCCATATTTGTCAGAACTAAACACTAGATATACTCCCGTCCCAACTCTTTTATTGTTTGCGTCTTTTCCATTCCAGACGGCAGTTCCTCCATTAGAATTTGTTTCAAAAACTAAGTTTCCGCTCACATCAGTAATTTTTACATTTGATTCGAAAGCTAATCCATCTATAGTGATGACGCCATAATAGTTTTCTCTTACAGGATTTGGAAATATTCCTACTGAATTGATATTACTCCTTCCTGTGGTAGCGTCATTTCTGAAGCTCATAAGGCCCTTATCTGAAGAAATAAAAAGCTCTCCTGTATTATGATTTATTTCTAAATCTAAAATATTATCTGAGATTAAAGGGCTGTTTTTGCTAGTAAAATGATATATTTCTTCCGTACCATCTTCAGAAAGTAGATATAGTCCAGATCCCAACGTCCCAATCCACTTTCTATTAGCTCCGTCTACAATAATAGTATATACAATTTCAGAATTTAACAAATATTGCCCAAATCCATTTTCCTCTACAATTATTTGTTGGGCATCAAAATTATAACCACTAAACACCGATGACGGGGAATAAAAAACACAAACCCCCTCTTTAGTTCCCACCCAAACGTTTCCATCTAAATCGTTAGCCAAAGCATACACCTCTTGATTTGGTAAGTTTCCATTTCCAACACTTGTGGTAATTACCCTGTACTGATCGTCAGATTTATCTTCAATTGTGCCGTTATCGTTATATACGAATAAACCTTTTGCGCGAACAGACCCCCATTTTTGACCATAGTTATCAATAATTAAGTTTCGGATATCCCTGTCGTTTGGCAAATCTGGCATGAAAAAGTAGTCCCAAAAATTGTCATAAGTTCTCACAAAAAGAGCTTTACCTGAATTAGAAATCGTTCCCCACAAATTCTTATCCCTGTCAGATATTAGATTAGAAACATAATAGTTAGTATCCAGAATGTTTTGAGTATTTCCAGGAGTATATCTAATAAACTGCCCCCCATCTCTTTTCCAAAGCCCAGAGTTAGAGCTACCGAAATAAATTTTATTACCAATTTTTTCCGAACAAACAGCGCTATCAAACTGTTGCCAATGTGTCCAGTCTATTAGATCTTCGGTTCTAGAAACGGTATTCGAAGTGTTATTATGCATTAGAAACAGAAAACCATCTTGAAACTTTATGTTTTCTATAGTATTTGAGGCTGGTCCACTTGGTTTTATAACTTCTGAAAATTCAAAATTTTCGTATTTTAGCAAGGAATTAGAACTGTCCGCAATCCAAAGAATATTGTTTTTGTCCATCCAAGCGTCTTGAATTTTACTAAATTTTGAATCTCCAATTAGCTCTGAAATAAGATTGTTATTTTGATAAACACTAATAAAATTATTTCCAAATTCTAAATAATATTCGTTACTATTTCTCACTCTTATATTTGGATATTGATTATTAAATAAAATCTCTCCAAAATTTACAATGATTTCAGAAACCTCGCTTAATTCAGAAGGGAGTTTGGTCCAACTGTTAAAATCAAACAAGGTGTTTGCGTTTTTATCTGCAAAATAAACTCCACTAGTAGTACCAACAAAGATGCAGGTGTCGTCAATATAACAATCGTTTATTCCCACAAAATTTCCATTCTCTCCTATTTTATAAGTGTCAATTATCTCTTCTTTTAAAAGGTCTATTAGGATTAATCCAATACTAGTAGAGAGATAGGCTACTCCATCTTCAATATCAATATTATTTATCTTCTTCTCTCCTATTATAAGTTTGTCTTTTATATCTGTGATATTTATAATTTCGTCTCCTTTTATCAGATCCACATTAGTGTTGAGGTAAGAGATTATTATAATATTGTTTTTTGAGTCGTAATTCATAGCAGAAATACCAACGTCTGAAAGTCCAGTTATTTTATTCAATATATTGATGGTATAGTCTTCTTTATTATAGAAGAAGATCCCGTTTTCGGTAGCACAATATATGTTGTTTTCTACTTCTAGAATAAGTTTTGCGTTTGAATGGGATAAGTGTTCTTGCCAGTAATATATAGGTGTGTTTTGTCCGTTTAAGGCAAAGTAAAGAGATATAAACAGAAGATTAAATATTGTTCTTTTCATCAGTCTACAATATTATAACATATTGAATAGATAACATTAAATAAAACTAAAAATTGTGGAAATAAACTTCTTTTGTAGATTTGCCAAAAATGGCCTAGTAGTTCAACTGGATAGAATACCAGATTTCGGCTCTGGGGGTTGGGGGTTCGAATCCTCCCTAGGTCACTATTTTTCCTTAAATTTTATTGTTTTACTCTGACAACTATAATTTCTTTTTATTTGTGTAGGCCAGTGTGTTGGCTACTTTTTACTACATTTTTTGTCCGTAAATGTTAATTTCTAAGTTATTCGGCTCTGTTTCTTTGATGTGCTCCAAACATTTTAAGAAAATTATCTTTACTTAATTAAATGTATTAGGATTTAGACTACATCCAACAAACTTATAGTTTGTTGAAGAACTATAAGGACCGTCTATTTGAGTTGAAGCGAAAATCAAAACAATTCTCATTTCAAAGGGCGATTTATAATATCCTATAAAATTAAATTTACTATAACACATTTTACTAGAGATAGTTCCTATTTTTTTACGGCGATCTGCTTCATCTCCTTGGTAATACATTAGAATATGAGCCTTTGTGTATAATGGGTGTTCAAAATCGCATTCTCTATTAATATCAGGTTGATAATCATAATAAACACCTAAAGAATACGCCTGATACTCATCATTATGATTGCCAAATTCCAATAATTTTTTTTCTAGATCGTCTTCATAATAACATTCACACGCTTCAAAAACAAGATTACTATCAATTAAAACACCATAATCTAAAAATACTTTTTCATCATAATTAATTCCTGACCAAACAACTTCATCTGTCTTTAAATCCTGAATATATAATTTTGATTCTTCCCAATTATCCCCTAATTCATCTATCCCAAAGCTAATTAGTTCATAAGCAACAAAACCATCTACACTAAATCCTTTAAGATTATATGAATCATAAAACTCCTGTTGTCCAAACCCAATAAAAGGCACACATAGTAAAATCAATAATAGTTTTTTCATTGGTTTAAGTTATGTGATACGAACTTCTAGTAAGACAACCTGTTAGAATTCCAGATGTTTTAATAACAACAATTATTCGTAAAGTTGTAATTATTATTTTAAATTAATTTTCTTTTCAACTCTTCCGTTACTATATATGTAAATCAATAATTTATTGCTGTTATAACTGGCATTTCTTCCGTGAATATCAGTAATTTTTATTAATTTGTATTGATCTGTATAGTTTGTCTTTTCTATATCTAAAGAAAGACCTACTTGACCATACCATATCACAGTATCTCTATATATGTTGTTTGTAATAATTTCCATTTTCACTACACCTTCTCCAATCGCACCATTTGGATACATGTGACAATTTAGATAGGATTTCTCGTTAGGTAGAAATTGACCCGATCCATTAACAACACCAACATTATTACAATCTGGAAAACAAATGGAAAACTCCCAGTTTGTTGGTAATGAGTCGTTTATAATATTCCAACTAATGTTGCATGTGTCTATTGAGTTATAAAATGTGTTAATCGCTATGTCAGAATTAACATTATTTCCACTCATGAACAACATATTGGTATCGATATAGTGTGTTTGAGAGAATAAATAACCCGGCACTATTAATAAAAGTAATGCTTTTTTCATTTTAGTTTAATTTTTCTTTCTACAGTACCATCGCTGTATATATATAGGAGTATTTTATTTGAAGCTGTTTTGGTTTCTTTACCCAAAATATCTGTAATTTTTATAAGCTTAGATTTTTCACTTGGTTTTTCAATACCTGTATGGGGACAGCTTATTATAATTGAAGAGTCAACTTTTTGCAAAACGTCTCCAAGCTCGGAGTTTATGTCCGCGGTAAATATTATAGGACCTTCATCGCTAGGATTCACAAATAAATCTATAAAATTAATTTGACTTACGTAGCCACTTGTATAATTGTTTCCATCGTTTGGCCCTATAGTTGTAACCTTAATACCACTTACCAGATTTTCTATAACAAAAAAACCAACAACATCACCTAGAGAATCAATCATGTCTATTTTTCCGTAATTTGGTCCGAGTTTAAAGTCTAGTATTAATAATGAGCTAAAACTTATCATAGCGCTACTATAGGAAGCGTTGCCAAGCGTATCTCCGCTACTAATATTGCTCATCTCAAAGTATCCCTTATCAGAGAAAAAAACCGAAGTAGATATATCTGGTTCATTCTGTTGTTGTTGAGCAATAATGGAAAAAGCGGTATTCTGATCACAAGTTGTGTTTGATATAATAGGCAATATGCTTGGGTTAAATTGAGACGGTACAAACGCAGTTGTTGTGAATGTATCTGAGTAAGACCAGCCCGAATTCGGCTGATTTGTTGAGTCGCAAAATGTTTTGATTTGCCATTCATATGTTGTTAACTGTTGTAGCTGTGGAATATTTCTACTGGTCATCGTTGAGTCAATATTTCCTAAATTACTCCAATTTGTTGTCCCTAGCTCCCTGTAATGAATTAAATAATGATGTGCGTTTGGAGCGGATATCCAATTTGCTTGAGCATTAACATATGTAATATTGGTCGTACTTAAACTATCTGCGTTCAAACATTGAGACTTTAATAAAACAGAGTTTAGCAAACAAAAAATAAAAATCCCGAATTTTTTCATTTAAGTCTTATTTATTACAAAATTACAAAAAAAATGATTATTGAACACGACTGACCTAAATGACTGAAAATCAAACGATTAAAAACAACCCATCTTTTAAACAAATTTAAAAATTGGGACCTAAACCACGCGTAACAACAAAATAATTGATTAGAAGCTCTCCTATACGTTATTTCTTCTTTTCAAACACATATATTGTGCTCGAAAAACCTCTTTTTGTAAAAATTCCGAACAAATTTGATATAGACCCAATAATTAAAGATTTAAAAAAGTTTTTATTTCCGGTCCTGTGTTCTTCACTTAGCATAGACACATAAAACGAATCAAATTTCATACCTTTCATTTTTATCAAACTAAATCCATGATTTTCAAAAAGTTTGATGATGCTAGTTTTAGAAAAATGATATAAGTGAATAGGTAAATCGTATGCCGCCCAATAATTTTTATAATAAGATGAGTCAAAACTTTCTAAATTAGGAACGGCAATTATTGTTTTGCCCTCATTAGATAATAGTCTTTTTAACTCCGCTACCGTAGTGTTTAATTCTGTAACATGCTCTAGTACATGCCACATTGTTATGATGTCAAATTCTCCATTTAATTTTTTCAGATCAGTATCCTCATCTACTTCTAAATTATGGTTTTTAATCGCTTGTATCCTTGCAATTTCACTAGGCTCAATTCCTTTTGTACTCCATTTTTTCTCATTACATTTTTGTAGAAAATCTCCAGTTCCACAACCAATGTCTAAAATTCTCCCTCTATTAAAAAATTTAGAAACTAGATTATATTTTGTTCTAATTGATATTTTTCTCACAAGTTGATACGCCTTTTCAAACAGATTATTTCTTGTGTTATTGTGAGATATGTAATGATCGGAAATATAATACTTACCTAATTCTTTATTGCTTGGTCTCGGATTGGTAAAGTGAAAGTTACATTCTAAGCACCTTACAATACAAAAATCCTCTTTACTTACAGAAAAGTCTTTACTTTTCATATAAGTTTCAAATGATTCAGAATTACATATAGGACAATATTTAATAAATTTCATTATCTCCCAATATATATTAATAACACATTTATATCTGATGGTGAAACTCCGCTAATTCTTGATGCTTGCCCAATTGTTTTTGGTTTTATCTCATTTAACTTTTCCCTTCCCTCTGTTGAAACTGAATGTAGTTTCGTGTAATCAAAATCCTCGGGAATAGTTATTTTTTCTAGCTTCGAAAGTTTTTCGACATTATCTTTTTCCTTGTTTATGTATCCACTATATTTTATTTCTATTTCTGCTTGTCTTATAGAGTCTTCTTTTATATTGTTTGTTTCTATGAATGATTTCAAGCTTTCTACTAAAAGTAAATCTTTCATTGTAATATGAGGTCGAGATAAAACACTTTTCATTTTTACCTTTTGTTTTAGTAATGAACTTCCTTTTTCCTCTAGGATTGTGTTAACTTCATCCGGACTAATACTTTGTTTTTCTAAAAAAGAAGTAAGTAAAATACTTTTATCAATTTTTGACTTTAAATTATTCATCCTTTTTTTGCTTGCTAATCCTAATTCATAACCCTTCTCTGTTAAACGTATATCTGCGTTATCTTGTCGCAACAATAATCTATACTCCGCTCTTGAAGTAAACATTCTATATGGTTCTTCTGTCCCCTTGGTAATAAGATCATCAATTAATACACCAATATATGCCTCAGCTCTACTTAATATAAATTCTTTTTTATTAAGGTTTTTCTGATGTGCATTGATTCCTGCAATTAACCCTTGACACGCCGCTTCTTCATACCCTGTTGTGCCATTTATTTGTCCTGAAAAATAAAGGTTTTCTATAAGTTTTGTTTCTAAAGTGTGTTTTAACTGTGTAGGTGGAAAGTAGTCGTACTCTATTGCGTATCCCGCTCTAAACATTTTCACGTTTTCTAGCCCTTTTATTTTTCTTAACGCTTTAAGTTGTATGTCCTCGGGCAATGAAGTGGAAAACCCATTTAAGTATATTTCTACGGTTTTAGCCCCTTCTGGTTCAATAAATAGTTGATGTCTGTTTTTGTCAGAAAATCTTTCTATTTTATCTTCAATAGAAGGACAGTATCTTGGACCTAACCCTTTTATTCTTCCTGTAAACATTGGGGACTTTTCAAAACCTTCTTTAAGTATTTCGTGAACCTCAGTTGATGTGTAGGTTATATAACAACTGTGATCTGAACTTAAAGAATTTGTTTCTATATATGAAAACTTTTCAGGATTTAAGTCTCCCGACTGTTCTTCGGTTTTTGAGTAGTCTATTGTTCTCCCGTCTAATCTTGGCGGCGTCCCTGTTTTCATTCTTCCATGTGTAAAGCCTAGTTCAATTAATTGTTTTGTTATTCCCCTGGAATTTGGCTCTCCAGATCTTCCTCCGGCATAATTCTTTTCTCCTAAATGAATAAGTCCGTTCATAAAAGTTCCGTTACACAGCACTACAGATTTTGAATGTATTTGAACTCCCATTTTAGTTATGATACCAATAGTCCTATTGTCTTCGATCAAAAGTTCGTAAACCATGTCCTGCCAAAAATCTATGTTTGGATTAGACTCGAGCTTTTCCCTCCATTTTTGTTCAAACACCTTTCTGTCACACTGAGCTCTCGGGCTCCACATTGCTGGCCCTTTTGACCTGTTCAGCATTCTGAATTGAATAGAAGACTCGTCAGTCACTATTCCTGAAAGTCCGCCAAGAGCATCAATCTCCCTAATGATTTGACCCTTAGCTATTCCTCCCATAGCGGGATTGCAAGACATCCTAGCAATAGTTTCCAGGCTTTGAGTTACTAATAATGTCTTTGACCCCAATGTAGCTGCAGCGTGAGCCGCTTCACAACCAGCGTGCCCACCACCCACAACTATTAAATCATATCTTTCTTCTAAAACCATAATTGTTCCACATGAAACAAGCTATATAAATAACTGAAAATCAATTAAATACATAGTTTTTTTAAATAAAAATCTTCTTTGTTTCTCATTGTTTGTTTTTCTTTTTTTGTTTTATCGTCATAACCAATTAGGTGTAAGACCCCGTGAATCATCACCCTGTGTAACTCATCAGAAAAAGAATTTTCAAAAATACTCGAATTTTCCTTAACTCTGTCAATACTTATCATAATATCGGAGTTAATGATTTCTTCTTCACAGTAATCAAATGTAATTATATCGGTAAGTGTATCGTGCTTTAGGTATTTTATGTTTCTCTCAAGCAAATATTCGTCAGAACAAAAAATATAATTTAAATCTCCTAACACTTTGTTTTCTGAGGTAATTACAGTTTCGATCCATTTTTGTAATTCCATTTGATTGTTTAGTATAAACTTAATTTCAAAATGAAATTCTATCATTGTTCTTTTGATATAGTGTTAAAATATTTATTAACCTTTTCTTTATAAAAAGGATTTAATTGTACTGGAGTTGTCTTTATTAATTCTTCTTGAGCTTTCTTTTTTTGTATATATTCCAAATATTCTGAATTATTATTTTTTATTTCATAATTCCATTCTATAGACTCTCTTTTTTCCTCCTCGCCTCTTTCTCTTTGAGACTCTTCAGCTTCTAATAACTTAGTAAGTATCTCCTCTTGCCTTAATAAGGTTTCATTACTAATGTTATTATTTAAAATATCTATTTCATTTTCTTCCATTTTCTCTAAAATTCTATCAATATCCCCCTTTTCTCCACTCTGCCCTATCTCATCTCGGAGTTCTTGAAGTCTTTGTCTTATTTGTTGTTGTTTTAGTGCCATCTGCATTAAGCGTCTACTTTCTCCCTCATTAGATTCATTTTTTTCTCCTTTCTTTCCTTTTTCTCCGTCTTTTCCACTTTTTCCATTCATTTCCTTTTTAAGGTCTTCTTGCATTTTTTTTAGTTCTTTAAGCGATGGTTTTGATGAACTTCCTGGTTTGTTACACTGTTTACTTCCCGGTGTTTTATTTGCCATTTCCATCTGCATTTGCTCTAGGGTTTCAGAAAGAAGTAAGGCTAAGTTGTTTACAGAAGTCAGCACAAATTGTTGTTTAGAAAGTCCTTGATTCACTTTTCTTTCCTCTAGTAGGGATATGGATTTGTCTATATTATAATTAATTGCGCTTATTTCTTTGTTTATTATGGATTCAATCTGTATCACCCTTTTGCTTAGCGCAAATAAGGAATCTTCTATGATTTTAGAATTATCTGAAAGTTTTTTCTGTTCCTTAATATATTTAACAATGCTATTGCTATTTTTTGGCAATGAAGAGATGTTATTTATCAACTCTTCTTGATCAAAGGAAAGTGTTATAAGATTTTCTAAAATCTGACGTAGAGTCTCCATATTTTCCATTGGTTTATCGCTAGAACAAGAACTTTGAAGCCCCCCCATTTTCTCCGACATTTCATCAAGTTTTTCAATTACCTTTTCTTGTTTTTTGGAAGATTTATTTTTTTGTTTTTTGTCTAAAGATTTTTTGCTTTCCTCCATAGATTTAGAAGCTTGTTTTTGTTCTTCTTCAGTGTTTGGGAGGTTTTTTTTGTTTTCTAATTCAGAATTTTTCTTTTCCAAATTTTTTATTTCTTCTTCCAGTTTTTGAAAATCCTTTTGTAATTCCTCTTGTAATTTTGAAAGCTCTTCTGTATTTGAATTTTTATCTTCTGTTTCTTCTTGTAGTTCTTTTTGTTTTTCTTTTATATTATCAATTTTATCAAGAGTTTCCTCTAGTTTTTGTTCAAATTCTAACTCTTTATACAATTCTAGGTTTCTCTCTAATTCTTTTTCTAAATCTGTGTTTTCTTGCTCTATTTTATCTAACACATTTTTCATTTCTTTTTTATTCATTTCTTGCAAAAGTTTTTGAATTTCCTCTATAAATTTTTTGCTTTCATCATCTAGAGTTTTTTCCATTAATTCTTCTAATTTTTTTTGTTTTTGTAGAATTGAGGAGTTTAATTTTTCGTTTGTTTTATTTTTTTTATTGTTTTTTATATTGTTTTCGCAAATTTGATTTTGAAGACTCTTTTGTTTTTTAATAATATTTTCAGCTTTCTTTTTCTCCTCCCACCCCAAGGTTTTTTTGTTAATTAAACTTTTTTTCAATTCTTCAATATCTTTTTCTATTTCTTTAGCTAATTCAATGGACTTATTTATTCCATTTTTTACTTTTTCACTTTCATCATTTCTTTTTTCTTTTAATTCATCTTTCGAAAGTTCTTTGTGTTTTCCAATTAAACTTTTACTAGATTTATGCCCATTAATTTTATCGTTGTCCCAAACTTCAAAATAATAATTTACCTCATCTGAAGGAGAGAGGTTAAGAGCTTCTATATCTAAAAAGTGATAATAATTTTCATTTGACGAGTAGTTGATTTTTAAATTTTCATTAATTTTCAAATTGCTATCATTTCTAATAATTTCATAATTAAATTCTAGTTTTGATATAGCATAATCATCAGAAACATTTCCTTCAAAATACATTACATTGTTAACACTATCTAAATTTGTTTCCAAATTTATATTTGGAAATTCATCCTTCAATACTTGTATGCTATATTGAGTGTTAGGTGATTTTAGATTTTTATTTAAAATAGATATTGAATATATTTTATTATTTATAAGGGTTTTCTGTATGGAAACAGAATTATTTATAACGTCATATTTTTCAGGATTATCTTCATAAACAAAGTATAAAGAATCCGTATTTTTTAATTCAAAATCCCAACGAACTATCGTTCCCTCTGGAATTATTAAATCTCCTATGTTGGATACAATTTCATCCTTTTTATTAGTGTAAACAGGGAAGTTTAAACTTGTATTAAACTGTAATATACTGGGTTTTTGCATAGTTTTTAAACAGAACGATTGGGAATAAAAACCGTCAGCATACAATTTAAAATTAATATCAGATACGACATTTTTAAATAAAAATTCAAAATTGGTTAAATCATTCTTTTTCATACTGAATCTGTTGTTGTCGACTTCAATATAGACATTATTAGGAATTTTAGATCCGACAATATCAACTTCTAGTTCAAAATCCTCTTGTTGAATGATTTCTAACTTCTCACTACTAATAATAAATTGAAAAGGTGCCTCAGGAACATATTCTGTATTGTAGTCAATTATTCTTGCAGAACTTTCTGTAATAATGTGTTTGTTTCCAGAAATGAAAAAGAAAAAAATAAATAAAGAAGGTAGAACAATCCATTTAAGATATTTTTTGTTTTCCTTAAAATTGACACTATTTCTAAAGGAAAAGGATTGAATATTTTCAGTCTTTTGCGTGATACTTGCTTGAATTAATAGGTTATCAGAATCTGATAGGTCATTTAACTGTAAAATATTAAGTATTTTATCATCAATCTCGGGAAAATGCTTTCCAATAATTTTAGCAGCATCAAAATATTCAATGGTTTTACTAATCCGAAACAGTTGTGATAAAGGAACAACTATAAATTTAATTAATATGATTAGATTTAACGAGAAGTATGCCCAAAAAAGAATACTCCTTCCAAAAGTATTTAATCTGGAAAAATACTCTATTATAGAGAAAAACAACAGAAAAATTAACAAGGTGGCAAATAAAAATATAAGTCCTTTCAGGATTTTATTTTTATAATACTTGTTGATAAATCTATTTAACTTATCAAATAATAAATTGTTTTCTTTATATTTCATTACAATGCTAAAATACAATTTTATATCTGTAAAAGACAAACGAATAATTTTGTAAATATTATCTTTGCGTATTAAATTGAGAATATAGATGTCAGAAGTAAGAGTTAGATTTGCTCCAAGCCCTACAGGACCACTGCATATTGGAGGTGTAAGAACCGCATTATATAATTACCTTTTCGCAAAAAATACAGGAGGTAAAATGATATTGCGAATTGAAGATACTGATCAGAATAGACTTGTAGATGGAGCTGAAGAATACTTAATAGACGCCCTTAAGTGGTGTGGTATTAAATTAGATGAATCCGTGGTTGATGGAGGCGATTTTGGACCATACAGACAATCGGACAGAAAAGAAATTTATTTACCGTACGCTGAGCAATTGGTGAGAGACGGCTTTGCGTATTATGCTTTTGACACCACAGAAGAGCTTGCTGAAATGAGGGAAAGAATGAAAGCTGCAGGAGTTCCTTCTCCTCAATATAATGCAGTAACTAGAACAACAATGCAAAATTCCTTATCACTTTCTGAAACCGAAGTAAAAAAAAGAATAGATGCGGGAGACCCTTATGTCATTAGAATAAAAATGCCTAGAAATGAAGAGGTGAAACTTCAGGACATCATAAGAGGATGGGTTATTGTAAACACTAATAACATGGATGATAAAGTCATTTTTAAATCAGATGGAATGCCAACTTATCATTTAGCTAATGTAGTAGATGATTATAAAATGAAAATTTCTCATGTAATTAGAGGAGAGGAGTGGTTGCCTTCAGCCCCTTTACATGTCTTATTGTATATATATTTAGGTTGGGAAGACAAAATACCAAAGTTTGCTCATTTACCTTTAATATTAAAGCCGGACGGAAATGGGAAGTTAAGTAAAAGAGATGGAGATAGATTAGGGTTCCCAGTATTCCCCACAGAGTGGAAAAATCCAGAAACTGGAGATATAAGTTCAGGTTATAGAGAAAACGGATATTTACCAGAAGCATTTATTAATATGTTAGCTTTTTTAGGCTGGAACCCAGGAACTCCACAGGAATTGTTCTCTATGGATGAATTATGCAAATCTTTTTCATTAGAACGCGTAGGTAAATCAGCGGCAAAATTTGATTTTGACAAAACAAAATGGTATAATCAGCAATATTTAAGATCAAAATCAAAAGAAGAATTGTCAAAAGATTTACAAGAGATCTTAAAACAAAATGGGGTAGATGCTAATGATGATTATGTGAAAAAAGTTTGTGAGCAATTAAAAGAAAGAGCAACTTTTATACATGAAATGTGGGAGGAAGGGCAATATTATTTTATATCTCCTACAACTTATGATGAAAAAACTATCCGTAAGAAGTGGAGCAAAGAAACACCAAGACATCTCAACAATTTAAAAGAAAAGCTAGTAAGCCTAAATAATTTTTCTTCTGAAAATATTGAAAACGTCTTTAAAGCATATTTAGAAGAGAGTAAAATAGGAATGGGAAAATTATTACCACAATTTAGACTTTCTTTAACAGGACTTGCTATGGGGCCTTCACTTTTTGAGATAGCCTCTCTTATAGGAAAAAAAGAGACTCTTAAGAGAATAGAAATAGCAATTATTAAAATCCAACAATGATATTAATTAAAGTATTAGGTATTAAAGTCTTTGCTTACCATGGCCACTTGCCTGAGGAGGCTGTTTTGGGAGGCCAATTTATTATAAATGTATGGGTAAACGTGAATTCTTGTACTGTAGAAGCAACAGATGATTTACAAGATACAGTTGATTATGTGCAAATCATTGAAATTGTAAGACAACAGATGAAAAAAAGAGCAAACATGATTGAAGTTCCCGCGAAGAGAATTGTAAATGCCATTTTAATGCTAGACAAGGTTGAAAATGTTAAGGTTGAGGTTGAAGTTAAGGGTAGAAGAAGGGTTGAGGTGACGGTAGAGGTAATGGTAAGGGCGCGGGTTTATATCAAAATTAACGCAAGGGTAACAATGGCGGTAAGAGTAAGGGTAGGCGCAAGGGAACGGGACGGGTCAGGGTAAGGGCAAGCGCAAGGGCAAGGGCGAAGTCTCGCGCACGGCGGTGGAGACTGGCTTCGCGAGCGTGGGCGGCATCACACGAGCGCGCGGCACGCGATGCCAGGGCAGCAACGACCCGGACAGCGACTGGGCGCAGTCGCGGCTCGCGTTCACGACGCAGGTCGTCGGCCAGCTGCAGCCACCGAGCGCAGCTGCGGAGCGCCCGCGTCGCGATGGGCGCGAGATCGCAGGGCGGATCGCTCTCGAGCAGGTCGGCTTCATGGACGAGTCGCACACGAAGATCGTGCCTGGTGACAATGCCTCGACGGTGGAGCGCGTCGCGCCGCACACACCCGGCGGCACCATCCGTCCTGTCGACGAGGGTGGCGAGTATCCCGAGCCCGACGAGCGCCTGCTGGTGAAGAACCCGACGGACGGCGGCCGCATGTGCTTCGCCGTGGCCCTTGGGCGCGACGACGCGACGGGCGAGCGCGTGGGCCTCAAGATCGAGACACCGTTCGACTACTCGGGCACGGACGTTGTGGGACCGACGACATTCAAGGACCGCTGGGACGCCGAGCTCGCACGCGTCGAGAGGCTCGACGG
>CAJXFN010000007.1 GCA_913052655.1 uncultured Flavobacteriales bacterium
TTCTTTTTGATAGTTGATCATTACTTTTTCAGCATATTCTAATCCACCATTTTCAATTACTAATTTAATAATCTCAGCTATTTTTTTATCATCCTTATGGTGGTTTTTTACCGTGTTAATAATTTTATTTTTAGATCTAGAATCCACTTTATTAAGAGTGTATATTAGAGGTAAAGTCATTTTTTGTTCTCGTATATCAATTCCAGTTGGTTTTCCAATTAGAGAATTTTGGGTATAATCAAATAAATCGTCTTTTATCTGAAAAGCAATTCCTACTTTTTCTCCAAATAGTTTTAATTTTTTAATTTTATCTTGATCTTGATTCATTGAAGTTGCTCCACAAGAACAACAGCTAGAAATTAATACGGCTGTTTTTTTTCGGATAATGTCAAAATATATTTTTTCTTCAATATCTAATCTTCTTGCTTTTTCAATTTGTAAAAGCTCTCCTTCACTCATGTCCTTCACAGCAGAGCTTACAATTTTTAAAATATCATAATCCTCATTTTCTACAGATAAAAGCAGTCCTTTAGAAAGAAGGAAATCTCCGACTAAGACAGCAATCTTATTCTTCCAAAGTGCGTTTATTGAGAAGAATCCTCTTCTTAAATTTGCTTCATCTACAACATCATCATGAACTAGAGTAGCGGTGTGTAAAAGCTCAATTAAAGAAGCTGCTCTATAACTTTTCTCGTTTATTTCTCCAAACATTTTAGCGGTCAGAAAGACAAACATAGGCCTCATTTGTTTTCCTTTTCGTTTTATAATATAGTGCATTATCTTATCTAACAGAGGAACTTTGCTATGTAAAGAATTTTTAAACTTCTTTTCAAAAAGCTTCATTTCTTGTTTAATAGGATATTTTATTTCCGAAATTACACTCACTTTTATTAGGTTAAATAGATAAAGCGAAGATACAAATATTTAATTCTGAAAATTTAAGAAATTAAAATTGTTAAAAATTTTACTGCAGCTTATTTACTAACTGTCCACATGCCGCATCAATATCTTTACCTTTACTTCTTCTTAGATTTACAATGATATTTTTACTTTCTAAAAATTTGATAAAATTTTCTGTACTCTCTTCTGTGGATTTTTTAAAATTTAAACCATCCACTTTATTATATTCAATCAAATTTACTTTACAAGGAGAAATTTTACAAAACGTAGCTAATCTTCTAGCTGAATCTAAATCGTCATTTATACCTTTAAATAAAATATATTCATAAGTAATTCTAGTTTTAGTTTTTTCATAAAAGTAGCAGATAGACTCTTTTAAATCTCCTAAATTAATAGAATGATTAATTGGCATTATTTCTGATCTTACATCGTCTATCGCGGAGTGCAGTGAAATTGCTAGATTAAATTTTACTTCATCATCTGCGAGTTTCTTTATTTGTTTTGCAAGTCCAGCTGTAGAAACAGTAATTCTTTTTGGAGAAATACCCATTCCTTTTATAGAAGTAATTTTATTAATAGATTTTAACAGATTATTATAATTAAGTAATGGCTCTCCCATACCCATAAAAACAATATTTGTCAAAGGTCTTCCGTGATGCTTCTTAGATTCTTTATTGAGTATAAATACCTGATCAAATATTTCTGCATGTGTGAGATTCCTACTAAGCTTTAATGTTCCAGTAGCACAAAAAGTACAATTTAAACTACATCCTATTTGTGAAGAAACACATGCTGTAACTCTCTTTCTAGTTGGAATTAAAACCCCTTCAACAAGCTTGTTGTCCTGTAACTTCATACTGTATTTAATAGTTCCATCGTTTGATAAGAACTCTTGATCAATTACAGTAGATTTAAAATCAAAGGAATTTTTTAATAATTCTCGCAAGTCTTTTGATAATGAACTCATCTGATCAAATGAACTAGCTCCTTTCTTCCACAACCATTCATTCAATTGTTTTATCCTAAACTTTTGCAAATTATTATCAGAGAAAAATTGTTCTAATTCTTCTTGTGGAATATTTCTAATGTCTTTCCTCATATCTTCCGCAAAGATAGTAATTCAATTTCCTTACTTTTGTAAGATGAGATATTTATCTGCAAATTATATTTTTCCATTACATATAAACCCAATAAAAGAAGGGGTGATCGAAATAACTGAAAAAGGAGAAATAGTTAGTATATTTAAAAGTAGAACAAAAGCTCCTACAGGAAAAATAGAAATATTTGATGGGGTTTTGTGCCCTAGTTTTGTAAATGCACATTGTCATTTAGAACTTTCTCATCTGAAAGATCTTTTGCCAAAGAAAACAGGACTTCCTGATTTTATCTCTAAAGTGCCGGAGAAAAGAAATGTTGAAATGTCTGATATAAAAAAAGCAATGAAGGAAGCGGATACTTTAATGCAAAAAAATGGCATAATTGCTGTTGGGGACATTTCTAATACTAATCATTCTTTTGTTATAAAAGAAGAAAGCGAAATAGCATACCATACATTTGTTGAAATACTCTCTTTAGATAAGGATAAAGCAGAAGTAGTTTTTAATAAAGGCCTTGAGTTGTTAAAAAATTGTCCTAAACCAAACTCCATTGTTCCTCACGCCACTTATTCAGTTTCTCCAAAATTATTTTCATTATTAAAGGAAGAAAATAATGGTAAAATAGTTTCTATTCATAATCAGGAAACCAAATCTGAGGATGAATTATTTACAAATCAGAGTGGAGATTTGTATGAGTTCTTGAAAAAATTTGGATGGGAAAATCAAAGTGGAATTTCGGCCTTACAAACCTCTTTATTGCAAATGTCAAAAAAATCACAAATAATTTTAGTACATAATACATTTACTAGTCATCAAGATGTAAAGTGGACAAAAGAAAATAATTATTCTATTTATTGGTGCACTTGCCCTAAAGCGAATTTATGTATCGAAAATAGTTTGCCAGATTACTCAATTTTTGATCCGGAAAAACTTTGTATTGGCACAGATAGTTTAGCTTCCAATAGTACTCTTTCAATTTTAGAGGAACTGAAGGTTCTCAAAGAAAACACAGATTTTGATTTAAATACACTTTTAAAAATAGCATGTAAAAATGGAGCTGAGGCTTTGGGGTTTAAAGATTTAGGAACTTTTGAAACTGGAAAAACTCCAGGAGTAAATTTAATAAAGAACTTTCATGAAGTTAAAAGAATACTATAATTTTTTTATTCGATCGAGAAAGATTCAGAAGCATATTAATATGACATTAGCAGAGCAAGCTGAGAAAAATAATTAGTTTAGATCTAAAACTATAATATACGCGTTATTTTGTTATTGAATTTAACACAAAAGATATGAGGCAATTTTTAAATCTTCTTCAGTTGTAATTTTAAGATTTTTTTTATCACCTATGATAGTTTTGATCTCACCTTTATTATTTTCGAAAACCGAGGCGTCATCAGTAAATGTGTTAGAATATTCTTTGGAATAAGCCTCCTTTATTTCAGAACTTAAAAAACATTGAGGAGTTTGAACTTTAAACACATTATTCCTTTCTATATGTTTTGAATATTCTCCTTCTATCTTTCTAATAGAATCAGTAAGGGGAACAACAGGAATTACTCCAATTCCTTCTTCAACTTCTTTGACTAAAGTATTTATTAAATTTTTAGAAATTAGAGGACGAACCCCATCGTGTATTGCTACAACAGAATTGTTGTCTACTTTCTCTAATCCATTTTTCACAGATTGAAATCTAGTATTTCCTCCTTCAACAATTTTGTGTGATATTTTGAAACTATTTTCTAAACATAATTTATTCCAATATCCAATTTGTGAGTGTGGCAAAACTAAAATCCTCTCATCAAAATGTATAAAATTTTCAATAGCATGTATTAAAATTGGCTTGTTTTTCAGTAGTAAAAACTGTTTGGGAATTTTAGAATTCATTCTGACTCCTTTTCCTCCAGCAACAATTATGACTACTTTCTTCATGTTAAGGCAAGATTAACATTGCGTCTCCAAAGGTGTGGAATCTATATTTTTTCTTAATAGCTTCTTTGTACGCCTTCATTACTAACTCATAACCTCCAAATGAAGCGACATGCATTAATAATGTAGATTTTGGTAAATGAAAGTTTGATATCATACAATTCGCAACTTGAAAATCATAAGGAGGAAATATAAATTTATTAGTCCAACCCTTAAATGGAATAACCATATTATTTGTTGTGTTTGAACTTTCGACAGTTCTATTTACTGTTGTTCCCACAGCACAAATTTTCTTTTCTTTTTCTTTAGCTCTGTTTATAATATTAGAAGCTTCTCGCGATATATTTATTTCTTCTGAATCCATTTTATGTTTAGAGAGATCTTCAACGTCAATAGCTCTAAATGTTCCTAAACCAATATGCAGTGTAATTTCAGCAAGATTTATTCCTTTTATCTCCATTCTTTTCAAAAGCTGTTTACTAAAATGTAGGCCAGCGGTTGGAGCCGCAACTGATCCTTTTTCTTTTGCGTAGATAGTTTGATATCTATCATTATCATCTTCAGTAGGCTCTCTTTCAATAAATTTAGGTAGTGGTGTTTGCCCTAAAAAATCAAGAGTCTCTTGAAACTCTTCATGCGTTCCGTCAAATAGAAATCTTAGAGTTCTTCCTCTAGATGTTGTATTATCAATTACTTCGGCTATCAATTCATCGTTCTGTCCAAAATATAATTTATTTCCAATCCTAATTTTTCTTGCAGGATCAACAAGAACATCCCACAATCTATTATCTCTATTTAACTCTCTTAGAAGAAACACTTCAATTCTCGCTCCAGTTTTCTCCTTATTTCCATACATTCTTGCAGGAAATACCTTGGTATTGTTAAAAATCATAACATCTTCTTCATCAAAATACTGAAGTAAATCTTTAAATTTTTTATGTTCAATTTTTCCGGTGCTTTTATAAAGAACCATTAGATTTGATTCATCTCTTTGTTCGCTAGGATTCTGTGGAACTAATTTTTTCGGCAAATCAAAATTGAAGTGAGATAATTTATATTTCATTTATAAAGGATTTAAAAAATTTTACGCAAATATACAGCATCATAGTACGGAAGTCAAGCGATTAGTTATATTAGAATTTTTTCCTGAAAACAATCAATAGTATAGGCTTCGTCTAACTTAAAATTTCCAATCTGCTCTCTTCTTAAAGAAGTTAAGTAAGCTCCACAATTTAGCTTCTCTCCAAAATCGTGAGCTAAAGACCTTATATAAGTTCCTTTACTACAAGAAACTTTAAACTTTAATTTAGGAATATTTATATCAGTGATATCAAATTTTTCCACTTCTATTTTTCGAGCTTTAATTAGGACATTAGTTCCTTCTCTAGCGTGTTGATACAGTCTTTTACCTTCTCTTTTTAGAGCGGAAAAAATAGGTGGCTTCTGCATGATTTTTCCCTCAAATTTTTTACAAGTTTCCAGTATCAATTCCTCGTTAATATGTGATGTGTCAAACGTTTTATTCACATCAGTTTCCCTATCATAAGAAGGGGTAGTTGCACCTAAAGTTATTTCACCTGAATAAATTTTTTTTTGTTCTTGAACCTCCTCAATTCTTTTTGTGAGTTTTCCTGTGCAGATTATCAGCAACCCATCTGCTAATGGATCAAGAGTGCCAGCATGTCCTACTTTTATTTTTTTGAGATTGTTTGTGGTTTTAATGATGTTCCTTACTTTTTTAACAACGTCAAAAGAGGACCATCTAAGAGGCTTGTGAAAAAGGATTAATTGCCCTTCCAGAAAATCGGTTTTTGAGTTTATGTTAGTGTTGGCTTTAAGCATTAAAAAAGGAATAAAAAATAATAGAAGATCCAACAACTATACAATAGAACGCGAAGTATTTTAGTTTGCTTTTTTTCACAATTTTTATCATTAATTTGCAAGAAAATACTCCAACAAAGAAAGAAGAAATAAAACCAAACAACAGCGGCAAGCTTTCAGTTGATGTGAATGATATTTCTCCCGATAAAATATCCTTTGCCATCTTCCCCAAAATTAATGGCACAACCATAAGAAATGAAAAACGGGCTGACTTTTCCTTGTCAACTCCTAATAAAACCGAGGTAGAGATAGTTGCTCCAGATCTTGATATTCCTGGCAGAATAGCTAAAGCCTGTGCAATTCCAATGATTATTGAATGAACGAAACTTACATTTTTATCAGTTGATTTTGCTTTATCTGCACAATATAATAGAAGTGCGGTTATAATTAGCATTACTCCAACAATTTCAAGAGCGCCTACAAATAAGGATTCTATATGTTTTTCCCAAATAATTCCAACAATAGCCGCCGGGATCATTGAAAGAATTATTTTTAATGAGAACGAAACCTTTTTTTTGTTTCCAGAAAATAATCCTATAAAAATATCTTTTATGTCTGTCCAAAATATATAAATAGTACTTAAAGCTGTAGCTCCATGTAGAATCACGGTCATTAACATGCTTTGCTTTCCAATAGCTTCTTCATCAAGTAGAACCTTAGCAATCTCTAAATGTCCACTACTGCTTACCGGTAAAAATTCAGTGAGCCCCTGAATTACCCCAAGAATTATAGCATGTAGAATATCCATTTACTACTATTTCTTATGAGAATAAAGTATTGCAAATACATTTATGATAAATCCTGTTACAATTATTATAGGAGCAAGTGTAATTCTTTGAAAGCTAAATAATTCTTCATTAAAATTAGAAGGATCCTCTGAACCTCCCCCCTGCATTAAAAATAACCCAATTATGATAAATGTAACACCAACACCCAAAAGGATATAGTTATTTTTAGTAAAAGCAAATTTTGAGTTATTGTTTGATTCTTTCATAGTTTTAATTATAAAGTTCGTTTTCATTTAAACTTAAATATCTCCTAACAGCAAAAAATGTGGATATCCAAGAAATAATAATTCCAAACACAAGTAATAATCCAAAGATAGCGCCTATCTCTAGAAAATCATTTGTTTGTATAAAGTCAGGTATTTGTTTTCTTAAAGCTTCAATACTTGCAATCAGCATAAAAATAGCGAGGATTGAACTGAAAAAACCTTGATAAACACTATTAATTAGATAAGGTTTTTGTATAAAGAAGTTAGTCGCTCCTACTAATCTCATTGTTCTTATTAATAATCGTTTAGAATATATAGCCAGTCGTATAGTATTGTTAATTAGAGCAAAAGAAATTAAAAAAAATATTACACAAAAAGCAAGAAGAAAAAGACTCACTTTTTTTACATTTTCATTTAGCTTCTCCACTAGATTTTTTTGATAGAATATATCTTGGACTACCGAAGACCCTTTGTAATTATAAATAAATTTTTCTATTTCTTCTAATCCTTTTGAGGAAACAAATTTTGCTTTTACATAAGCATCGTAGGAATCTAACAATGGATTACTTTCTAACACAGAAGAAAAGTCTTCTCCTAAATCTATTTTAAGCTCTGAAAAAGCACTATCTTTATGAATAAATGTCACCTTTTTAAAGAAAGGAGTGTTTTCTAGATAATTTTTAAATTCTGATCTTTTGTTGTATTCGATTTCATTATGGACATTATCAGAATTATTTTTTAACATTATAGTAAATACAATGCTTTCTTTCATTTTGTTTGACACTTTATTTGTGTTTATTAGTACAAAAGCTAACAAACCAACTACAAATAAAACTAAAGACAAGCTTATTATTATTGAGGCTCCAGAAGAAGAGTTGTTTTTAGAAGTAAATTTTCGCATAATTTTTTGCTAAAATAAAAAATACAATTTAGTAATTGATGTTATTCCTTAACTTTGCAAACTAAAAAAAATATTTTAATGGAATATAATTTTTCTGAAATTGAAGAAAAGTGGAGGCGCTATTGGAGAGAAAATCAGATTTATCATGTAAAAGAAGATGAAACAAAAGATAAATTTTATGTTTTAGATATGTTTCCATACCCGTCAGGAGCAGGATTGCATGTTGGACACCCATTAGGGTATATTGCCTCAGACATCTACGCTAGATTTAAAAGATTAAAGGGGTATAATGTTTTACATCCAATGGGGTACGATTCTTTTGGATTGCCAACTGAACAATATGCTATTCAGACTGGTATTCATCCTGAGGTTGCAACAAAAGACAACACAGAAAGGTATAGAAAACAATTAGATCAGATTGGTTTTTCTTACGATTGGAGTAGAGAGGTACAAACCTCAGATCCTTACTATTATAAATGGACTCAGTGGATTTTTAAGCAATTGTTTAACTCTTATTATTGTAGGAAAGAGGATAAGGCTAAACCAATTTTAGACTTGATTTCATTTTTTGAGAAAAAAGGAAACATTAATTCTCAGGCGGTGTGTGATGAAGAGACTTCTTTATTTACAGAATCAGATTGGAAGAGTTTTAACGAAAAAGAAAAGGAAGATATTTTGCAAAAATACAGATTGGCGTTTTTGTCAGAAACATGGGTAAATTGGTGTGAAGGATTAGGAACTGTTCTTGCAAATGATGAGATAAAAGATGGGCTTTCAGAAAGAGGAGGTTTTCCAGTAGAACAGAAATTAATGAAGCAGTGGTCTCTTAGGATTACAGCTTATGCAGATCGGTTAATCTCTGGCCTTGAAACTTTAGACTGGTCAGATTCGATAAAAGAGATCCAAAAGAATTGGATAGGGAGGTCAAATGGAGTTTCCGTACGATTTAATTTGCAAAATTCTGATAAAACAATTGACGTTTTTACTACTCGTCCAGATACCATCTTTGGAGTTAATTTTATCGTGTTAGCTCCAGAACATGAATTGATAGATGTGATTACAACTGAAGATCAAAAGCAAAATGTAGTAGAGTATGTAAATAATACAAAGTTAAAATCGGAAAGAGAAAGACAAGCAGACAAAAGTATTAGCGGAGTCTTCACGGGAGCTTATGCGATTCATCCATTTACTAAAGAAAAAGTACAAATCTGGATAGGAGAGTATGTGTTAGCTACATATGGCACTGGAGCGGTCATGGCAGTTCCTTGTGGCGACCAAAGAGACTGGGATTTTGCGACTCATTTTGGACTAGACATTATAAATATTTTTGAAAATATTGATGTTAGCGAAAAAGCAAATCAAGAAAAAGATGTGGTTATTGTAAACTCAGGTTTTTTGAACGGATTAAAAGCAAAAAAAGCAATAAATTTAGCTATACATAAAATTGAAGAAGAAGGAATAGGAAGAGCAAAAACTAACTACAGATTGAGAGACGCAATCTTCAGCAGACAAAGATATTGGGGAGAACCATTTCCAGTATATTATAAGGGAGATACAGCTTATGTTTTAGATGATGACAAACAAGTTACCCTGCCTCAAGTTGACAAATATTTACCCACTTCAAAAGGGGACCCTCCACTTGCTAGAGCAAGAAAAGAAGACTGGAATGTATTTCAAGGAGATAGAATGGAAACTAATGTCATGCCTGGATGGGCTGGAAGTTCATGGTACTTTTTAAGGTATATGGATCCAAAAAATGATGCTGAATTCTGCGCAAAAGAAAAGTCAGATTATTGGGGACAAGTAGATTTATATATAGGTGGATCAGAGCATGCTGTTGGACATTTGTTGTATTCTAGATTTTGGACTAAATTTTTGTTTGACAGAGGTTTTATAGGGTTTGATGAGCCTTTCAAAAAAATGATAAATCAAGGAATGATACTTGGGAGGTCTAATTTTGTTTACAGAATAAAAGATACAAATACTTTTGTGAGCGCTGATATGAGGGCTGGTTATAAAACAACCCGATTACATGTTGATATAAATTTTGTAGATAACGACATTCTGGATATAAATGCATTTAAAAAATGGAGAGAAGAATATGCGAACGCAGAGTTTATCTTAAATAATGAAGGAGAATATTTGTGTGGATCTGAAATAGAAAAAATGTCAAAATCAAAGTATAATGTTCAGACACCAGAAAAGTTGGTAGAAAAATTTGGTGCCGATACGTTGCGTTTATATGAAATGTTTTTGGGCCCATTAGAACAGTTTAAACCGTGGGACACAAAAGGGATAAATGGTGTACATAATTTTTTGCGTAAATTCTGGAGACTAATACATGATTCAGATAATAATTTTGTTGTTTCAGAAAAAAAACCAACAAAACAAAGTTATAAAACTCTACACAAAACCATTAAAAAAGTAGAAGAAGAAATTGAAAGATATTCTTTCAATACAGTGGTAAGTTCATTTATGATTTGTGTAAATGAATTATCAGAACAAAAATGTAACTCTAGAGAAATTATTTCTAGCTTTACCATACTACTTTCTTCTTACGCTCCTCATATTGCTGAGGAGATTTGGCAAAAATTAGGTAACGACACTTCGGTTACTATTGCCGAATTTCCTTCTTTTAATGAGAGTTACTTAGTGGAAGATGATGTAAACTACCCTGTATCCTTTAATGGTAAAGTGAGATTTAAAATGACGCTTCCGGCAGAAATGACAAAAAATCAGATAGAACAAGAAGTAATGAAACATGAAAAAACCGCTCATTATTTAGACGGTAAATCTGCAAAAAAAATAATAGTAGTACCAAAACGAATTATAAATATTGTAATATAACATGGAATTAGTTAGAATAACAAAAGAGTTTAAATTTGAGATGGCTCATGCGCTTTTTGGATACGATGGACTATGCGCAAATATACACGGGCATTCTTACAGATTATGGATCACCATCAGAGGTAGAGTAAGACATGAAAAGGGATTTGTAAAGGATGGGATGGTTTTAGATTTTGGTAATTTAAAGAAAATAGTAAAACCTTTAATTGTAGACAAATATGACCATTCTTTAGTGTTGAATGCAAATTCTCCACATGTTGAACTAGATTTTTCTGCATTTGAGAAAGTTTTCTTTTTACCTTATCAGCCCACTTCTGAAAATTTAGTAATAGATTTTGCAAAAACTATACAAGAAAATTTACCTAAAAAAATAGACCTTTTAAAAGTAACTTTATCAGAAACTGCAACATCATTTGCTGAATGGAATTTGCAAGATAATTTGTAGAGATTATTTTAAAATAAATCAAATTAAATTAGACAAAATAAAAATTATTTTTTTTGGATGATTTAAAATGTGTTTTTTCTATAAAATAGTCATTAAAATAGCATTAGAATTGACTTTGTTTGTTTAATTTTGCCGAACTAAAATTCAATAGAATGACAAACGTATTTATTGTTGTAATTAGCTTTTTACTTGTGGTAACTCTTGTCCAACTAGTTAGGGTCGGACAATTGTTGGGAGATATTCGTAAAAAAGACTTTAACGTTGTTACTGAAACTGACAACAAAAGACAATCTTTCTTAATGCTAATAGTTGGCTTGGCATTTCTCGCTTCATGTGTGTGGCAATACTTTGCTTGGAACCCACTACTTCTTCCGTCTGCCAGCTCTGAACATGGGGTAATAATTGATGAACTGATGAGGTTTACAATGATTTTAATCATTTCAGTTTTTTTCTTATTACACTTGTTTCTTTTTTACTTTTTACATAAGTATAAAAAGAGTTCTGACAAACACAAAGCATACTATTACACTCATAACAATAAATTAGAATACATATGGACAATTGTTCCTGCGATAATTTTAACTGGTGTGATTTTGTATGGTTTAAATGTGTGGGATCGTATTACCAATGCCGACACATCTGAGGCGTCTGTAATCGAGGTATATGGTAAACAATTTGGATGGAATGCTAGATACCCTGGTGAAGATCAGAAGTTGGGATCACACGACTACAAACTAGTTGGAGGAGCTAATGCTTTAGGAATAGATATAGATGACGTAAATTCATTAGACGATAAAGTTACAAGAGAGCTACATTTAGTAGTAGGAAAGCCAGTATTGATGAAGCTGCGTTCTCAAGACATTATTCACTCTGCATTCATGCCACACTTTCGAGTCCAGATGAATTGTGTTCCTGGTATGACAACACAATTTGTATTCACTCCCACGAAGACTACAAAAGAAATGAAAATGTTGGAGGGAGATGACTTTGAATATGTATTATTATGTAATAAAATATGTGGTGTAGCTCATTACAATATGCAAATGAAGGTTGTTGTTGAAACTCAAGAAGAGTACGACGCGTGGTTGTTAAAACAAGGCACATTATCAGAAAAATTACTAACACAAAAATAATACTAGAATGTCAGATCATCACAACGAAACATTTTTATCAAAATATATTTTTAGCTTAGATCATAAAATGATTGCAAAGCAGTTCTTAATCACTGGAATGTTTATGGGTGTTGTAGGGATGCTTATGTCTATTTTATTTCGTCTTCAACTTTCAAATCCAGGAGAATCTTTTGCTGTACTTGAGTGGTTTTTAGGTGAGAAGTGGGCTCCTGACGGTGTTTTAGATCCAAACATGTATTTGGCATTAGTTACTATGCATGGAACTATATTAATTTTTTGGGTATTGACTGCGGGTCTAACGGGAACATTTGCAAATTTTTTAATACCACTACAAATCGGAGCTAGGGATATGGCCTCAGGGTTTATTAACATGCTTTCATATTGGTTCTTTTTCGCTGCGACTATAGTGTTACTAACTTCACTTTTTGTTGAGACTGGTCCGGCCTCAGCGGGATGGACTATTTACCCCCCGCTTTCTGCATTACCACAAGCTATCCCAGGGTCTGGTTTGGGACAGGACCTGTGGTTAATTGCTATGACATTATTTATTGTATCTTCATTGCTTGGAGGTTTAAATTATATTGTTACAATATTAAATCTTAGGACGAAAGGAATGAGCATGACTAGACTCCCTTTGGTGATGTGGGCTTTATTTATAGTGGCAATACTAGGCGTTTTGTCATTCCCAGTATTACTTTCAGCTTCATTATTACTAGTATTTGACAGAACCTTTGGAACATCATTTTATTTATCAGATATTGTGATTGCTGGAGAAGCTCTTCATCATACTGGAGGTTCTCCAATTTTATTCGAACACCTATTTTGGTTTTTAGGTCATCCAGAAGTTTACATTATTCTTCTTCCAGCTCTAGGTATTGTTTCTGAGGTAATATCTGTTAATTCTAGAAAGCCAATTTTTGGATATAAAGCAATGGTCATTTCATTAATGGCAATAGCGTTTTTATCATTCATAGTTTGGGGACATCACATGTTTATTACTGGCATGGACCCTTTCTTAGGTTCGGTATTTACGTTTACAACACTACTCATAGCAATCCCTTCTGCTGTTAAGGTTTTTAATTATTTAGCAACTCTATGGAGGGGGAGTATTCGATTTACACCCGCAATGTTGTTTGCAATAGGTTTTGTTTCTACATTTATAACCGGAGGATTAACAGGAATTGTTTTAGGAGATTCAGCATTGGATATTAATGTTCATGACACGTATTTTGTTGTTGGTCATTTTCATATTGTAATGGGGCTATCAGCAATATATGGAATGTTCGCTGGTGTATATCATTGGTTCCCTAAAATGTATGGTAAAATGATGAATAAAAAGTTAGGATATATTCACTTTTGGGTTACTTTCATATCCGCTTATGGTGTCTTTTTCCCAATGCATTTTTTAGGATTGGCAGGACTCCCTAGAAGATATTATTCAAATACCGCCTTTCCAATGTTTGAAGGATTAACAAATATTAATGAGATAATTACATTTTTTGCAATAGTAGGGGGAATTGTTCAAGTATTATTTATTTTTAATTTTTTCTACAGTATTTTTTACGGTACTAAAGCTTCAAAGAACCCATGGGGATCTACAACTCTTGAATGGACAACCCCAATAGAAAGAATTCATGGAAATTGGCCGGGAGAAATTCCGACGGTTAGGAGATGGGCCTATGATTATTCAAAGCCTGGACATGATACAGATTTTGTACCTCAAACAGAACCCCTCAAAGAAGGAGAAGAAGAACATTAGATGGATTTAAATCTCAAAAATACAACGTATAAACAATTGTTATGGATTGGAATGGCTTCCATTACATTGTTTTTTGCAGGACTAACATCAGCTGTGATTGTTAGATCATCGGAGTCTGGTTGGCAAGATATTTCTATGCCAAGGTATTTTTGGTATAGTACTTTTGTAATAATACTTGGTAGTGCCTTCCTAATCATGTCTAAAAAAATAGTTAGGCGAGGTAAAAATCCAGCTGATTACATCTTCTTAACATTTGTGTGTGGTGTTATTTTTGCGATTTTTCAATTTAAGGGATGGTCTGCTTTAGTAGACCAGGGTAAGTTCTTTGTAGGTGAAGGAAGCTCTCCCGCAAGTTCGTTTTTATATGTTATTACGTTTGCTCATTTAATACACGTCATTGGTGGATTAATATCTGTATTTATTACATACACAAAATCGGTCAATTCAAAGTATTCTAAAGAGAATTATTTAGGAATTGAATTAACATCAATATACTGGCATTTTTTAGATATATTATGGATATATCTTTTTGCCTTTTTATTATATATTATTTAACAAATAAGTTATGTCAGAACACAAAGAGAATACACCTAAAGCTTGGTCGGGAGGAGATAAGCCTTTTAATGCCAGCTATGGAAAATTAATGATGTGGTTTTTCTTAATTACAGATGCTTTAACTTTTTCTGGATTTTTAGCAGCATACGGATGGAGTAGATTTAAATATCCAGAAATATGGCCTAACCCTGAGGATGTTTTTAGTCATTTTCCTTTTTTAGAAGGAGACCATCCATTATTATTTGTTGCTCTAATGACGTTTATACTAATTATGAGCTCTGTAACAATGGTATTAGCTGTAAATTATGGACATAAGATGCAGAAAAACAAAGTAATCTTGTGGCTTGCTCTAACTATTGTTGGAGGATCAATATTTCTGCTATCACAAGCGTGGGAATGGGGACATTTTATCCATGGAGATAGAGGGGGAATTGACACCAAAACAGAATCTGTAGTCCATCTCGCAAAGGACAACGAACTATCATCAATATATGATATGATGGGCGTGGATAGTTATGATGGTAACGAATATGAATTTACAGTAAATCAAATAATAACCTCTTTAGAAGAAAATCCGGAGTATCATATAAGAAAAGCGAACCGAGAATTTTTAACAAATGAACAGTCAATAAGCTATTTAAATGAGAACGCAACTGAAGTAATTCTTGGGGCTAATCTCACACGTAATGAATATGGACATCGTCTTTTTGCTGATTATTTTTATTTTATTACTGGCTTTCATGGTTTTCATGTGTTTAGTGGGGTAATTTTACTGATAATCATTTTAATAAATGTCATAAAAGGAACATACGAGAGAAGAGGTCACTATGAAATGGTTGAAAAGGTTGGCCTTTATTGGCATTTTGTAGACTTGGTTTGGGTATTTGTTTTTACTTTCTTTTATTTAGTTTAATTTAAAAATTTAATTATGGGAAATCATTCTAACTCTAATTGGTGGATCTGGAAAGTTTTTTGGATTTTATTAATTGTTACAGCTGTTGAGGTTGCTCTAGGAATTATTAAACCTCCATTTATGATGGAAGTTTATTTTGGGACTAAACTTATTAATCATATATTTATTATCCTAACATTAATTAAAGCTGCTTATATTGTAATGGAGTTTATGCATTTAGGTCAAGAGAAAAAGGGCTTAAAATTAGTTATCTTATTACCCGCTCTTATCCTCATTCCATATATGTTATTTATCTTGTTAACCGAGGGATTATACGCTTCAATAATGATATAATTACATGAAAAAAATAACCCAATACTTACCTGGTGGGTCGTTATCTGCTACTGTTTTATTATTGTTATTGTTAATAGTACCTTTTCTGATATATAAATATGTATCTAAAGGAACTAACAATTTTGTAAAACTAGCTGTTATTGGAGATGAAGGTCATCAAATTCCTGATTTTGCATTTTTGAATCAGAACAACGATACAATTACCAATTCAGATTATGATAATTATATTTATATAGCTGACTTTTTCTTCACACGGTGCCCAACAATTTGTCCTGTAATGACCTATAATATGAAATATATTCAGAAAAAACTAAATATTTATCCCGGTGTTAAGTTTTTGTCATTTACAGTTGACCCTGAAAATGACACGCCGGAGGTCTTAAGAGAGTATATTAAATCCATGAGAATAAATGATGAAAACTGGAATTTTCTTACTGGAAGTAAAGATTCAATATATAGTATTGCCAATTCATACTTCGCTCATGCTTCTCAAGATAGTACACAGCCAGGTGGATATTCTCATTCTGGTCAGTTGATATTAGTAGATAAAGAGGGAAGAGTTAGATCCGGATATTCGAATTTTGTTTGTAAAGAATGTGGAGATGTTTCAAAAAAGTCTTTAATGACATGCCCCACCACAGGAAAAAACTTTACTTATGAGGGAAATCCAATAGGAACCTATGACGGAACTAAAGATCATATTATTAAAGATTTAATAAAAGATGTTAAAACCCTTTTAGCAGAGTATCATAACAATCCAAAAATTGAAAGACTTGAAAAGCAATAAATTATTTATATTATTAGTATTTATTTTTTATTCATCGTATATTAAATCTCAGTGTGCGATGTGTAAAGCTGTAGTTGAATCAAACTTAGAATCTGGAGATGATATTGGTTCAGGATTGAATGATGGAATATTGTATTTAATGTCTGCCCCATATTTAGTTGTTTTGTTATTTGGAATATTTTATTTTTTACAAAAAAGAAAACAGAAACAATCACAGGTTTCTTAGTTATGCAAAAGCTTTTCTTTTATTTTCAATTGTTGAAATTTAGGTTATCAGTTACTGTTGTTTTTTCAGCAGCGATGGGATATCTGATTGGAATAGATAGCTTTGTTTTAAATGAATTTATTTTATTGATTATTGGTGGGATTCTTGTGACCGGTTCTGCAAATGGATTTAATCAAATTCTAGAAAAGGATTATGATAAGTTAATGTTAAGAACCTTAAATAGACCCTTACCTAAAAATAATTTAACCATTTTTCAGGCTATATTCTTTTCTACAATCATTGGTGGTTTAGGACTCTATTTATTAAATTTAATTCACTCTAGCAATGGCTTTTATGGTTTAATGTCCAAATCAACGTTTTTTGGATTAGTTTCAATATTAATGTATGTTTTATCTTATACCCCCTTAAAAAGAATTTCTACGTTGTCTATTTTTGTTGGGGCTATACCTGGAGCAATTCCATTCTTATTAGGATATGTAGCTGCAACTGATAATTTCGGATTAGCAGCTGGAATATTATTTGCTATTCAGTTTTTTTGGCAATTTCCTCACTTTATAGCTATTTCATGGATAAGAGATGAAGAATATAAACAAGCGGGTTTTAAGATGATGTTTGGTGGTGTTAAGGGAAGATACCCCGCTATGATTTCATTAATTACCTCAACATTAATGGTCATTATATCAGTTATTCCATATTATGCTCATATTGACGGTTTTCAGATGTCACTAGTGTCCTTTTTTCTTGTTGTTGTCTTAGGAATATGGTTCACAATAAAATCAGTAAATTTGTATATTAAAACAGATGATATAATTGCTGAGAAATTAATGATGGCATCCCTTATTTATTTACCTGTTCTTCAAATTATTTATGTCGTTGATAAATATTTTTTCAGCCACTTTTAAAAACAAATAGCGCGTAAACTATTGATAATAATAGAAAAAATGCTCCTAATTGGTGAAGTATTGCTAATAATATTGGAACAGAATATATCAAAGTAAAAACACCTAAAACAAATTGTATTAAAATTAATGAGAAAATTATTTTTAAACTAATTTTCTGGATACTTTGTAGTTTTAAAAATTTTGTTTTATAGTAGATAATTATAGATATTATTACAATTATTATGGCTAAGATTCTATGTATAAACTGTACACCAAATACACCATTTAAAAAATTCCATTGAGGGTTAGAAGAAAATACTTCTTTAGGAATAAATTCTGCCCCCATTTTTGGCCATGTTGGGAAGGCCAACCCAGCCTTTAATCCAGCTACAAATGCTCCATAGATTATTTGTATAATAACAATTAAACTTAAAAACATTAAATATTTTAATACTTTACGATTACCAATATTTTTCTTTTTTAAAATTAACGGGAGAGCAACCCACAGGGTATATGAGCATGTTAAAAAAGCTGTAGTTAGATGTACCGCGAGTCTGTAGTGACTTACGTCAGGTCTATCTACTAATCCACTTTTAACCATCCACCATCCAATTGTAGCTTGAAGAGCTCCCAAACTAAATAAAACTAATGACTGCTGTATAAGTTTTTTGTTTAAACGTTTCTTTATTAAAAAATATAAAAAAGGAAAAATAAATACAACCCCTAATAATCTACCGATCATTCTGTGTAAGTATTCCCAAAAAAATATAAATTTAAAGTCCTTTAAAGTGTAATCAGAATTAATTTTCTGAAACTCAGGTGTTTGTTTATATTTATTAAAAAGTTCAATCCAGTCTGTTTGATTTATAGGAGGAATAGCTCCCTCAACCAAACTCCAGTCTACCATAGAAAGTCCAGAGTCAGTTAATCTAGTTATACCCCCTATAACAACCATTGAAAGTATAAGAAAACAACCCGAAAGAAGCCACAATATTACAGATTTGTTTTCTTTCATGTTAGTAGTATGGAATCATGAATAAATATACCATTACTCCTGTCACTGCAACATACATCCAAATGGGGAAGGTCCATTTAACTATGTTTTTATGCTTTGAAATTTCACCAGTTATCCCCCTGTAAATTGAAAACAGAGCTAGTGGTAAAACTGGAACCGAAAGAATAATATGACTTATTAGAACAAAAAAGTATATATATCTTATAGCTCCTTCTCCTCCAAATGGTGTAGGAGCATTGGTTAGCTTTGAAACAACATAGGATATCAAAAATATGGATGATAATACAAAAGCTGACATCATTGAAAATTTATGAGCTTTTGTATTTTTATTTTTAATTA